>JBDRSI010000051.1:0-4161 GCA_043825055.1 Verrucomicrobiota bacterium | reverse complement strand
GCCATAACCAGCGCCGGCAAATTCCCGAGGGTCTGCTCCACGGCGGCTATATTAATACTGTCTGCGAGTTGAGCCTGTCGGTACGGACTTGGCCGTAACCGGATGGTCGCGGAAAGGCCCTGGTCATCAAAGCGGGTAAGAGCGCCGGTCAACGTAAATTGTTCCGCGTTGGTGGGACCTTGCCACTGACACCACACGACATCCGGGAAAACCGGTTCCGGCATTGTCCGCAATTCGGACAGTGCCCGGGTTGAGGGTGTCAATCCGTCATAGGCCATGAGCACATAACGAATTGCGGCCGGATCGGGCGCCAAGCAGGCCAGCAAAACACCGTCGCCGCAGGCGAACGATAGTCGTTGGCCGTCGGCCAAGGGCGTTTGCAGGCCCCACATGGTTCGTCCTCCAAAGGCGCCCAGTTCATTGATCCCCGGCCATCGGCCCCAAAACAGGGCCCAGCGCACGCAAGAGCTCCAGCCTCCAATCCAGGTGGCCGCCATCCAAGCGGGCTTGCCGATGCCGCCTAGTGCCGGAAGATACGCGAGCACGGTTTCGCGTCGGGCCAGCCGTATCAGTCGTGAAACCGAGAGGAGTGTGTTGGGATCCGGGGTCTGTCCGGATGTTTCTTCGGCGCCGACAAAAGGATTCAGCCAGATGTTAGTGACCAGCTGGGGCCAGTGTTGCGCCAGGTTCTGGTGCGAACTGACCAGCGCGGCATTGGCGGGAATGGCGCGATACAAGCTGGCGGGATCATAAGGCATCCAGAATAAATAGCCGGTCACGGCGATAAAAAAAAACGCCAATGCGCAGGATGTAAGCCATCGTCGTCGCAATATCATACTGGTCGCCTTTGTCCCTATTAGAAGTAACGCATATTCTGGATTCCCGCTTTCGCGGGAATGACCCCACTTCGCCCAGAGGCTACGCGGGACAGGCAGAATAGGTTGACGTTTTTTGTCATTCCCGACCTGATCGGGAATCTATGATTTTTGTCGCCGCTTTTGGCGGCCTAATTCAATGGTCCGGTCTGCAGCGTGCCGACCAAAGCACGTACCGAAGGCAGACGATGCCGCACAAGATAGGCTTCGATACCTTTGATAACGGCCAGTGCACACAGGGGCTCGCTGAAGTTGGCCGTACCCACCGCGACTGCGGAAGCCCCGGCGATGATAAAGGCTAACGCCTCTTTGGCCGAGGTGATGCCGCCCATGCCGATCACCGGAATCTTGACGGCTCGCGCCGCTTCCCAGACCATCTTTAGCGCGATAGTGTGAATGGCCGGGCCGGTCAGCCCGCCCGTGATATTGGCCAGGATCGGTCGCCGCGTTTCGATATCAATCGCCATGGCGGGAAACGAGTTGATCAACGAGACGGCATCAGCACCACAGGCTTCCGCAATGCGCGCGAATTCCGCGATTGTCCGCACATTCGGTGAAAGCTTGGGAATCAGCGGCAGGCGGGTGCGCGCGCGCACGGCGGTGATGACCCGTCGGGCCATTTTGGGGTCGGTGCCGAACGCGATGCCGCCACGCTTGATATTGGGGCAGGAGATGTTTAATTCCAGGCCATGAATGCCGGACACATTGCTGAAGCGTTCGGCGATTGCCGCGTATTCCTCGATCGTGTGGCCCCAGATGTTGACAATCACCGGTGCCTGGTACTGCCGCAGGAATGGAAGGTAGTCGCGGACGAAGCCCTCAAACCCCGGATTCTGCAGGCCAATGGCATTCAAAAGTCCGCCCGGCACTTCCAGCAAACGCGGGGTTTGATTGCCTTGGGCGGGCTTAAGGCTAATGCCTTTAACCACAATAGCCCCCAGCCGGTTGAGATCAACGAGCCGGGCAAATTCCGGTCCATAACCGAATGTGCCGGAAGCCGTCATGACCGGATTCTGCATGACAAGGCCGCCGATGCGGATAGAAAGATCTGGTTTAGGCTTACTCATGAAGACACTTGCAAAACTATTGATTAGCCGCAAAAAGGCGCAAAATTTTCTGGATTTCTCATTCTGTATTCTGCATTTTGCATTCTGCATTTTCCCATATTATATCCTGGCAGGCGAAGACCGGGCCCTCCGTGCATACGCGCGCCCAAGCCCACGTTTCCTTGCCGACCGCATCCTGCTTGCGCACTTTTTGCACGCAGGCCAAGCAGGCGCCCAGGCCACAGCCCATATGACGGTCCATGGCAACCCAGCCCGGCCAGTTACCTCGGTCAGCGCGTTTGCACACTGCCTTTAACAGGCCGTTCGGTCCGCAGGCGAAAAACTCCGGGGTGCGCTCGCGCAGGTCTTTGTTGAGCCACGCGTCCAAAATGCGTGTGACGAGTCCCTTTTGGCCGGCGCTTCCATCTTCGGTAGCCACGCGCACGTCCCAACCCAGGCGCCGGAAATCGTCCGCGCACAGGATATCATCCGCGCATTTTCCGCCGACAAACACAATTCCTTTAACCCTCGCGCGTTGTGCCACCAGGTAAAGCGCGGCCATGCCGTAGCCGCCGGCCACGAGCACAGGCAGGCGATTCTGGCGCACGTTGGGATATCCATTGCCAAGCGGGCCTACGAGGTTGACTTCATCGCCGGTGCGCAACGACTCCATGGCCTGCGTGCCTTTGCCGACGGTTTTATATAGGATCGCCAGCCGTCCGGCCTGCGCCCGGAACACGCTGAAGGGGCGGCGCAGAACGGCATCCACCAGGGATGGCACACGCAGGTGCACGAACTGGCCGGGCAGGACCATCGGCGCAATTTTTTTGGACTTCAACGTCAGTAGTCGGTAGCCGCCCTTGATCAGGCGGTGGCTGAGGATGATGGTGTTTTCAATCAGCATGGCCAGGGTCTATACGTTAGATCATGACTTGGGTATTTGATCTCCCAGTTCCCGCTACGAATGACCGTAAAATCGCATTCATCATGTGACAAGACCGGGACGGAGTCAAGTTTTTTGCCCCTTTTGTCAAGCGCGGGGCAGATTTTCCCCGTCAGGGAAAGCTCGCAAACCGGGCGAAGACGCCAGTCCGCGAACGCATGTGTTCATAAACCTGCCGTGAAATCGTGCGAATGACCCGGTCGGATTCCTCCCGCGTGCTGTGGGAGCACATGATGCAGAGCACATACGGCGCGTATGGAAGGTAGACAATGCCGGAATCGCTGAAATCGCCGGCATCAGCGTTGAAGCCGACCTTGTGAGCCACAGGAATGTCCGGCGGTATTCCCGACTGAATCTGGGAACCAAATTTCGTGTTAGACATTAGGGCCAGAGTTAGATTGCAATAAGGCTTACGCAGGTAGCTGGCGTAATACAGGGAGCGGAGCACGTTGGCGTATTGTTTGGCAGTAATGTCCGGCAACTGCGTTTTGGGCTTGTCGGGCGGGGCCGATGGTAATCCCATGGCCATTAGCGTTTCTTGAAACTCGGCGGCCGTAAAACTTCCACTTAGGGCAAAGGATGCTTGATTGTCAGATTCCTCAATCATTTTTTTCATCAGTTCCTCGATGGTCAACGTGCAGGGAGCGGTAAGGGGGGTGGAGGTTAAGGATTGGATCGGAACTCGATCATTCAGGGATAGGTGACCCTGTTCGATTCTCTTTAGCACTGTCACCAGCACGCAGACTTTGAGTTGGCTCCAAGGACGGAAGTAATCATTTTCGTTGATACCCAGATTAAAACCTGTCCGCAAATCTTCCAGGTAAAGACCGAAATGACCCTGAACGCCGTTGGTGAGTGTACCGGCGATCACTGCTCGGATGTCGCCGAACAACATGTCTGGAACTCGCTGGTCCTGATAGCGCTCTAAGTTCTGCAAAGCTTTGGAAATGGAGAGCGTAAGAATGTGATCCGGGTCATTTTCATTGATGCTGCATTGATACGACGGACGATACCAGAGTAGTCCCGACAGGATCACGATCACGGCAGCCATGAGCGCCGCTAATGCGCAAATTATGCATTTAAAAAACCGTGGGCATCCATGGGATGTCAAAAACGCAAGATGAGAACCGCAGGAAGGCAAAAGTGTTTTTACTTGTTTCATATGCAAGCCAGCTTGGGCATCAATTTCAGTCGCGCGCCCCGCTTCTTCACCCTCCTTCGCCAGGAAGCCCTGTGGCTTGCCACAGGGAGGAATGGCGTCCTTGGCTTCGGAGGGTTCCGCAAAGATGCCCCGCGG
>JBDRSI010000050.1:0-4458 GCA_043825055.1 Verrucomicrobiota bacterium | reverse complement strand
TGGTGCTGGGCAAGCATTCCGGGCGGCACGCGTTCGCCGAACGGCTGACCAGAATGGGCTTTAAGCTTAAACCCGAGGAGCTGGATCATGCCTACCGCCGATTCATTGATCTGGCGGACAAGAAAAAAATTGTATATGACGACGATATCCTGGCCATTGCCCGCGATGAAATGGAAGGTGATTTAGGGGGGGCAAGCGCGTATCAATTGGATTATCTTCACGTTTCCACGGGCACGTCCACTATTCCAACGGCCACGGTGCGCCTGCGCAAGGGTAAGGATGTGATCCAGGACGCCGCCTGCGGCGACGGGCCGGTGGATGCCTCGCTTAAGACCATAGACCGAATTACGGGGGTGCAGGGCAAACTGCTGGAGTATGCCATTCAGGCCGTGACCATTGGGAAGGACGCGCAGGGCGAGGTCAGTATGCGCGTGGCCTTTGGCACCGACGTGGTCAGCGGCAAGGCGGCCAGCACCGACATTGTCCAAGCGAGCGCCACCGCTTACTTGAACTGCGTCAACCGCATTCTGATGGCGCGCGCGGGCGGCATAAAGAAGTAATGGCGTATGGGAGTAGTGGAGTGACGGATATGGAATTTACAAAAAGCTTCCGGGACTTGGATGTTTATCGGCGAGCACTCGAGTTAATGGTGGATATATACTCATGAACATCAGCCCGTCCACAACGCCCTACGCCGTCCTCGGGCACCCGATCCGCCATTCGCTTTCGCCCCGAATGCAGAATGCGTCGTTTGAGGAGCTGGCCATGGATGCCGTGTACCTGGCGTTCGATGTGCCGCCCGAAAAGCTTATGCAAACCCTGCCGGTCATGGCGGAACTGGGGTTTATCGGCATTAACCTGACGGTGCCGCTTAAGGAGGTCGCGTTTCGCGGACTGGCCGACATCGATGAAGCCGCACGGCGTTTGGGTTCGGTTAATACCGTAAAAATCACCGCCGGCGGTCTGAAAGGCTTCAGCACGGACGGTGAAGGTTTTTTGCGGGCCATACGCGAAGCATTCGATCTATCGGTCAAGGGACTTTCCCTGTTTCTGCTGGGTTGCGGTGGTGCCGGCCGCGCAGTGGCCATGGCCTGCGCCGCGGCCGGCGTCGGACGCCTCATGCTGGCCGATGCGGATGGCGCCCGGCTGGCCGGATTAGAAGCGGACCTGCGCACGCTGGGGTTCAAGACCGGTATTTCGTCGGTCGGCACGGAGCCGCAGGCCTGGCACCGCGCGTGTCGGGAGGCCGAGCTGGTTGTGCATGCCACGCCAATGGGGATGCACACGGGGGAACCTTCGATCCTGCCGCCGGATGCGTTTCACAGCGGCCAGCGGGTTTACGATCTGATTTACATGTTTCCGGAAACCGTGTTGATGTGCGCGGCGCGTGAGGCCGGCGCGCGAACGTCCAATGGTCTCGGCATGCTCATGCACCAGGGCGCGCTTTCATTTTCCATCTGGACCGGGCGTGAGGCGCCCGTTGCGGTTATGCGCCGCGCGCTGGAAGAGGCGGTGTATAGAAGAAAGACAGAAGTAAGAATGTAGGACTGGTATCAATACTTGTCCGGTTGGTTCTTATTCTGACTTCTGACTTCCTGCCCGCAGTGCTACGCACGGCGTTGCAGGCGGGCTGACTTCTGGCTTCTGCTTATGAACATCTTGCTTCCATTTTGGACCGACCTCTATTTGATCGTACTGTTCGTTCTCTGGGGAGCATGCATCGGCAGTTTTGCCAATGTCTGCATCTACCGTATTCCGCGCGGCATCTCCGCCGTGACCCCGCGTTCCCGGTGCCCGCATTGCGAACACGTCATCGCCTGGTATGACAATATACCGCTGTTTAGTTTCTTTATTCTTGGAATGAAATGCCGGCATTGCGGCCGGCGTATTGCGCCACGGTATTTCATGGTGGAATTTCTGACGGCCATCGTGTTTCTGCTCATCTGGCTGAAATTCGGGTTTGACGCGCGCACTCCGATATATTGGCTGATGGCCGCCGGCCTTATTATCGGCACCTTCATTGATTTCGAGTTCATGATCCTGCCGGATCGTTTGACGGTCGGCGGGATGATTGCGGGACCGATCCTGAGTTTATTGGTTCCATCCCTGCACGGTCAGACAACGGCTTATACCGGGTTCTGTGCATCAGTCAGTGGCCTGGCGATTGGCGCGATTTTTCTCTGGCTCGTGGCAACGCTTGGAACACTGGTATTTCGAAAAGAGGCCATGGGAATGGGGGACGTCAAGCTCATGGGCGCCCTCGGCGCCTTCCTGGGTTGGAAGGCGGTGTTATTTATCGTCATGGGCGCCTCGCTGGCGGGGGCGGTCGTAGGCGTGTCATTGGTCATGGCTCGGCGTAAAACCATGGCCAGTAAAATTCCCTTTGGTCCCTATATTGCACTGGCCGCCATTGTCTGGATTTTATGGGGCAAAGGCTGGTGGGTCGCTTATATGGCCTGGCTGGCTCAGGGATTGTAATGAGTGATACCAGTAACATCGTTCTCATTGGTTTCATGGGCGCCGGAAAAACCACGGTAGGCAAAGCGCTGGCGGCCCGACTACAGCGGGATTTTGTGGATATGGACGTCGAGCTGGAAGCGCGCGCAGGCAAGCCGATTCCGCGTGTTTTTGCCGAGGACGGGGAACCGGTATTCCGCCGCATGGAGCGGGATCTGGCTGTCGAATTGTCACACCGGAGCAATCTGGTCATCGCGGCGGGCGGCGGCATTGTGCTCAATCCTGACAATATCCGCGATTTCAGCGCCACGGGCCGCGTCATCTGCCTTAAGGCTGCGCCCGATGAAATTCTCCGCCGTGTGTCCGACTCCAATCATCGTCCCTTGCTGGAACAAGGCGATAAGGGCGAGCGTATTCGGAACCTGCTCCAGCAGCGCCAGCACTTTTATGATGCAATTGCTATCCAAGTGGACACCACGGGGAAGGCCCCCAACGAAGTCATCGCTAACGTGCTGGCGCAATTTCCAGATTCCAAATTCCAAATTCCAAACAAACAGGAAAATTCCCGAAAATAAGACCAAGCGTTTTTCGTTTTGTTTGTCGCTGTTTGGAATTTAGAATTTTCATTGGTATTTGGATTTTGGAATTTAGAATTTATGCCGTTGTCGTCCCTTATCCGCGAGGAAGCCGCCCGTCTGGGTTTTTCCGCTGTCGGCTTTGCCATGGTTGGGCCGTGCCAGACTTTCGCCCGTTTCCAGAATTGGCTAAACCGCGGCTATGCCGCCGGCATGGATTATTTGGCGCGCCATGCCGAATTGCGTTTAAATCCCATGCTGGTAGCGCCGGAGGCCAAGTCAGTTATTGTCGTCGCCGCCCGCTATCCGGCCACAGCGCAAATCCAGCCATTTTCGAATTATGCACGCGGCCGTGATTACCACAATATCCTGCGCGGAAAACTGAAGCAATTGGCGCGGAGCCTTGAAGCTCGAAGTAGAGTTCCGCTTCGCTCGCGAATTTGCGTGGATTCAGCGCCCGTGCTGGAACGGGAATGGGCTGTGCGCGCCGGCTTGGGCTGGATTGGCAAGCAGGGCAGTCTGGTGAATCCGGAATGGGGATGTACGCTGTTCCTGGGCGAGTTGTTGGTCAATCTGGAACTGGCGCCATCAAAACCCAAGCCCAGCAAGTGCGGCACATGTCGGCGATGCGTCGAAGCCTGTCCCACCGGCGCCATTCAACCTGATGGGCTCATAGATGCACGGCGCTGTATTGCCTACCTGACGATCGAACATAAGGGGAAAATTCCGGAAGACCTGCGGCCGTTCATGGGCTCGTCGCTCTTTGGCTGTGACCGATGCACGGCCGTGTGCCCTTACAACCCGGCCGGAGATATCGCCATTCTGCCGGAATTCAGTTCTGACGATGCAACCATGCCAACGGCCGAACAATGCCTGGTCCTGAGTGAGGCTGACTTTAAGCAAAGATTCCATGGCACGGTGGTTTGTCGCTCCGGCCTGGCTCGGCTTAAGCGCAATGCCGCGGCTGCCCTGCCATTCCATTTTAACCCAATGGGTAATATAGGCTGTAAACTGTAGGCTGTTGGAAATTAATTCATTCTGAAAATTCAGATAAGCAACGCTGATGTTCGTGTAAAATTAATGGCCTCCATTGACTGACCTGGCCGCAGTTTTTTATTCCAGCGCTTCTTGGCATATTCCATTCCCGGAGTTGCGAGCCTATCTGTAAAGACTTGGTTTTTCCAGGGCATGGCGATCGAGGCCGTCCATGATGGCGGTGCAACTGGCCTGCCAGCGGTCGAGGGGGATGTCTTCGGTAATGCCCATGATGAGACCGTCCACGGAGTCCGCCTGCTTGAGCAGATCCACCGTAAACTGGAGCACCTCCGCGTCCGGGCGCAAGTGCATGGAAGAAGAATAATTCATCCAGATCACCTTGTCCGGCCAGGCGCGGCGGGCCTCGCCCAAGGTCATGTCCGTGTCCGGT
>JBDRSI010000049.1:0-14156 GCA_043825055.1 Verrucomicrobiota bacterium | reverse complement strand
TCCCATGCCGTAACAAGCGGGACATATTTCGGCGCCACTGGGCAAAATAATTGTGCGGCCGCCCTTCTGATCGCAAAGCATACATGGCGCCTTTTTTGTTTCAGTGAAAGTATGTTTTCTTTTTGTCAAATTTACAGTAGTTTTTTGCTCCGTTAATATAGTATATCCTATTCCCCCGCATCGCGGACAGCGGATTTTAATTACATTTACCGACTCTGATGCCGGCGCAGATGTTGATGCCGATATTGGAACAGGTATTGGCGCAGGTGTTGGTAATGAAACAGGCTCCACCTCCAGTCCCGGCAACCACTTTGAAAACCAGCGGTACAGAGCGCTCGATGTGCCGAACCGAACGTGCTGTAGACTCACTTGCGTCTTCGCCCAGAACCCGACAGTACCGGATCGAACGTTGCGCCAATCCATGTTCGCCCTTGCCCAGAATCCGGCCGCGCCGACGGCCAGCAGTATAAGCACCCAAAAGGCCGAGCGCAAAAACGCCCTCCGACGCAAGGATAAGGGAGGGCGCATCATGTCGGTGGTCGGCTCCGGTAGCTTGACCCTGCAGTTCCGGCAATGAACGGATACCGCTCTGTTTTCGGCGCCGCATTTTGGGCAGACTCTGATCATAACCGGGGCCATTCCTCCTCATTTATTATCGGGCTTAGACGCTGATATTGCCACGGAGTGGGCAAGGCTGAATCTGGAATCCGGCGCGCCGCTTATTTCAGATTAGAGATGATACTGACCAGCGGCATGAACATGGCGATGACAATTGTGCCCACAACCACGGCCAGGACGATGATCAGGACGGGCTCGATGATGGAGGTCAGGCCATCCACGGCGGCATCCACTTCCGTATCATAGGTATCGGCAATCTTGACCAGCATGTCGGGCAACCGCCCCGTTTCCTCGCCTACGGCAATCATGCTCACCACCATGCTTGGAAACACGCGCGAGGCTTCCAGCGGCGCCGCCATGGTTTCACCTTCCTTGATGCTGTCGTGCACGGCTTGCACCGCCCGCGCAATGACTTCGTTGCCGGCCGTCTCGCGCACAATCGTCAAGGCCTGTAATATCTGCACCCCGGAGCTCAGGAGCGTCCCCAGCGTGCGTGTGAAACGCGACACGCTCACGCGCATGGATAAAGCACCGAAAATCGGCGCGCTAAGCATGAGCTTGTCCAACTGATAGCGGCCAAACCGGGTGCGGCCCACCAGCTTAACGAGCACGATCGCCGCCACAATGCCCCCGATCACCACAGGGAAACGGTGAACCAACGTATTGCTGATGGCGATCACGAACTGAGTTATGGGGGGCATTTCCTTGCCCGCCAGAAGTTCCTTGAAAATCTCCGTGAACTTGGGGATGATTAAGACCATCAGGACCCCCGTGATGCCCAGGGCCATGACCAGCACGACAACCGGGTAGATCATGGCGCCCTTCACGCGCGTTTTGATTTTCTCGGCCTTCTCCACAAATTCGGTCAGGCGGTTCAAGGTCACCTGGAGCACGCCGCCGATTTCACCCGCCTTGACCATATTGATGAACAGCTTGTCAAAGACCTTCGGGTGCTGGCTGAGCGCTTCGGCAAAGGTACTGCCGCCCTCAACGGCCTCGCACAGTTCGCCGATAATTTCACGCAGGCCGACGCTCTGTTCCTGTTTTTGGAGAATCTGCAAGGCCCGCAGGAGCGGCACCTTGGCATCAATCAGCGTGGCCAACTGGCGGGTGAATGTCGCCAGTTGCTTGCGCTTGACGCGCCGTCGCAGAAACTTGGGGAGGGGGATGGACAGGTTGACGTTCAGGCCGCTGTTACCGCGCGCGCCCGCACGCTGGGCGGAGCTTTGCGCGCGCCGGGGAACTGCCGCGGCCACCGGCACTTCTTCCACGGCCGAGGGATGCAGACCCAACTCACGAAGCTTAACTAATGCGGCCGGCTTGCTGGCAACATCCAGCACGCCGCTTTTTTCTTTGCCCTGGGCATCAGCCGCTGTATAGTGGTATTTAGGCATGGCATCCCCTAAATCAACACGCGGAGATGGTTAATGGTAAATGGTTAGTGGAACATGGTTCATGAAAAGATTGCCAACGCCATTTTTCGCAACATCGTCCATTTACCATTGACCATTTGCCATTCTTTGCTGACCATTCCCCATCGACCATTAACCATTGACCATTCTCCATTATGCTGTCGGCTTCTTTTCGTTTGTTTTGGATACCGGCTTTTTCTTCTTTTTATCCACCGGCGCAATGCTGACCCATTCCAGAATTGCCACGGGCGCATTGTCGCCCCGGCGTGCGCCGCGTTTAATGATGCGCGTATAGCCGCCGGATCGGTCCTGGCACTGGGGCGCGATCTGCTCGAACAGCGCTTTCACCACCAGGGGCCGCCGCAAAGTCGCAATCGCTGAACGCCGGGCGGCCAGCGTGCCGGAGCGCGCCAGCGTAACCATTTTTTCGGCCAAACTCCGGACCGCCTTGGCGCGAGACAGTGTCGTTTCGATGCGCTTTTCTTCAATCAAACAGCAAACCAACCGCGCCAGCATGGCGCGCCGATGCGCCGATGACCGCCCAAATGTTGTTGATACCATCTTGTGACGCATGATAATTCCTTAGTAACTGCCCGGTAGTCAGCCCGCCTGCAACGCTATGCGTAGCATTGCGGGCAGGAAGACAGAATTCTGACTCCTGAATTCTGGCTCCTGAATAGTTACATTTCTTAAACCGCACCTGCCGTCAGAACGGACGCCGGTTATTCTTTCTTGGTTACCGCACTGTTCGGCACCGGCGCCGCAGGGCGGGGGGTCAATAGATCGGCATCAATTTGCATGCCCATGATCAGCCCCATCTCGCGCAGTTTCTCTTCAATTTCAAGCAGAGACTTCTTGCCAAAGTTGCGGTATTTGAGCATATCCGCTTCCGTCTTTATCGCCAACTCGCCCACGGTGAGAATATTGGCATTGTTAAGACAATTGGCCGCGCGCACGCTAAGCTCGATTTCATTCACGCTCATATTAAGCTTTTTGCGCACACCTTCGCGATCAATGTCCACGGTCTTTTCACTATGCTCGAACTCAATTAGGTCCTCGTCGTAGTTGACGAACACGTCCAAATGATGGCGGAGGATGGCGGCCGCGCGGATCATGGCTTCATCAGGTATGATGCGTTCATCCGTCCAGATTTCCATGATCAATTTTTCGTAATCCGTGCGGCGCCCCACGCGGACGTTTTCCACCGTGTAATTGACCCGCTGGACAGGTGAATAGATGCAATCAATGGGGATCACGCCGATTTCCTGCGCTTGCTTTTCTTTCCAGTCAGCCGGGATATATCCGCGGCCCAGGCTGATTTCGAGTTCGGCTTCGAACTTGCCGTCCTCGGCCAAAGTACAGATATAGTGGGCCGGGTTCACGACTTCCACAAACTGGTCTGTTTCAATATTGGCGGCGGTAACCTCGCCCGGCCCCTTGACCTTGATGCGGATCTTGCGCGGCTCGCGGCAATACATTTTGAGCAGCACTTTTTTCAGGTTGAGAATGACATCGGTCACATCCTCCACCACGCCGGGCACGGCACAGAACTCATGGAAGGCTCCCTCAATCTTGACGGCGGAAATGGAAGCCCCTTCCAAGGAAGAGAGCAGGACGCGCCGCAAGGAGTTGCCCATCGTATGCCCATAACCGGACTCCAGCGGCTCGACCATGAACTTGGCATACGTGCTTGTTGCCGTGCGCTCGTCCTTAACGACCGTTTTCGGCATTTCAAAGCGACCAATTTTGACTGTCATGGAACTATCCTTCCCTACAGGTACTACCGGTTAAGAGCACGGATGACCGGTCACGCCCCTCGTTTGCGCTTTCCCGTCAGCCGCCACTCGCCGCCCCCGGCAGACACCGTCTTGTTATTTAGAACACAATTCCACCACCAGCTGTTCGTTCACGAAGGGCCCGATCTCATCCCGGGTTGGCACGTGCAGCACATCGCCGGCAAAATTGCCGCGGTCCACCGCCAGCCAGGGTGAAAGGGTCTTGCCTTCATTGGCATCCAGCCATTTCTTGGCCAGTTCCCGACTTTGCTTATGGTCTTTCACCGCCACCCGATCACCGGCCTTGAGAATCATAGAAGGCACATCCGCCCGGCGAGCGTTAACGGTGAGGTGCTGATGGAGCACGAACTGCCGCGCCGCGCGCCGCGAGGGACTGAAGCCAAAACGATAGACCAAGTTATCCAGACGCATCTCCAGCATCTGCAACAGGGTTTCGCCCGTAACCCCGTGCTGTTGCGCCGCACGATCAAAAAACAACCTGAACTGGCCGTCCTGCAAGCCGTAAAAACGCCGCAAACGCTGTTTCTCCCGAAACTGCTTGGCATAATCGGACACCTTGGTTCGACGCGCCCCGTGCATTCCCGGGGCCGGTCGCCCCGTATCAATCGGGCACTTGGCCATATTGCACCGGTCGCCTTTGAGAAAAAGCTTCATGCCTTCCCGGCGACACAATCGGCATGCTGGTCCCTTATATCGTCCCATGCCTCATCTCCCCTTTCCTGATAATTTCATGTAGGCGAGGGTTTATCCCTCGATCCTATGTTACAAACACGCTTACACGCGGCGACGCTTACGCGCCCGACAGCCGTTATGCGGCATCGGCGTCACGTCCCGGATCACCGTAATCATTAACCCCGCCGACTGCAGGGCCCGAACGGCCGATTCGCGGCCAGAGCCCGGCCCCTGCACGCGAACTTCAATTTCCTGCATGCGATAGGGCGAAATTTGCCGCGCCACTTCCTGGGCAACCATGGTGGCCGCATAAGCGGTGCTTTTGCGAGTGCCCCTGAAGCCCATCCGGCCGGAACTGCTCCACGCCAGGACCTGGCCTTTCGTATCGGTAATGCTGACCTGCGTGTTGTTAAAAGTGGCGTTAACATGCGCGATGCCCACGGATACCGTGCGTGCCGCCTTGACGCGCGTCGGTTTGGCCTCCACCGGAGTGGCGCCTTCCGCCGGAGCGGTCATCACCGTCGGAGCGGCGCCTTCTGCGGCCAGGGCCTTGGGTACCGCCGCGCGCGCGTCCGCTTTGTTCTTGCCGCCGGCCTTGACCGGTGCGGCGCTCGCGGGTTCCTTATCCTTCGGTGTTTGTTTGGTGTCGCTTGCCATAGCTTCAAACGTCCTTGGTTAAATGTCCATTCCTTACGCTTTGGATGCGGTCGTTATCTTGGGTGCGCCGGCTGCTTTGGGTACGGCCGTGACTTTGGGTGCGCCGACTGCTTTGGGTGCGGCCGTGACTTTGGATGCGGCTGCTATTTCCGTCTTTACCGCCGCGCGCGCCTCTTTGCCGCGCACAACACCGACGGTCTTGCGCACGCCCTTGCGCGTGCGCGCATTGGTGTGTGTCCGTTGTCCGCGCACGGGTAACCCCTTGCGATGCCGAAGCCCGCGATAGGAGCTGATACTGATCAAGCGGCGGATGTTCTGGGCCACCTCGCGGCGCAAATCACCCTCCAACACGTAGCCGTCCTGAATAATATTGGTGATCTTGGTCAGTTCTTCGCCGGTCAAATCGTCGGCCCGCTTGGCGGGATCAATCTGAGCCTTGCGCACAATGTTCTGCGCTCGTGACAAGCCGATCCCGTAAATAGACCGCAGGGAATATTCCACTCGCTTTTTGCCGGGGATATCAATCCCGAGAATCTTGGGCATAGCCACACTCTTTCTTAAGATTTATCCTTGCCGCTGTTTGTGCCGCACATTACTGCAAATAACCCGCACGACACCTTTGCGACGGACGATTTTGCATTGTTCACACATCCGCTTGACGGAACTTCTAACTTTCATCCTGTATACTCCACCTTTTTCGGCGAAGACCGCTCTCCGCGCCTTAAATGGATTCCAAAGGCATTAAAACCTTTTTGTATATCATACCGCTGGTTTCATGGTCAAGTGATTTTTCAACACCCCGATTCGGTCAGCACCTCGGCCGTCGTTGCGCCCACGACAACTGTGTGTTCAAAATGGGCTGACGGACGCCGATCGCGCGTCACCACGGTCCAACCATCGTCCAGCATATTAACCTCGGCACACCCCAGATTAACCATAGGTTCAATGGCCAGGGTCATGCCCGCCAAAAGCTTCGGCCCTCTCCCCGGGGGCCCATAATTCGGGATTTGCGGCTCTTCATGCATCCGGCGTCCGATGCCGTGCCCCACAAAGTCCCGTACCACCGCAAACCCCGCCGTCGCCGCCGTCTTTTCAATCGCGTGCGACACGTCCGATAACCGTCGGCCCACATGCGCCTGGGCAATGCCGGCTTGGAGTGCCTGCTTCGTTACCGCCACCAGCCGGATAACGTCCGGATCGGTTACGCCCACCATAACCGTCAGCGCGGTGTCTCCATGGAACCCATTGACCAGCACACCAACATCAATACCGACAATATCGCCCACGGCAATACGACGCAACCCGGGAATGCCATGCACCACTTCTTCGTTCACCGAAATGCACACCGTGCCCGGATACCCCCGGTATCCCCGAAACGCGCTGCGCACCCCCTGCCGCCGCATGAGCTCGCCGGCCTCATCATCGAGCGCCTGCGTCGTGATCCCGGGACGGACCCGCGCGGCCAGCACCTCGCAAATTGCCCGCGCGTTCCGCCCAGCCACGCGCATTTTGGCAATGTCCTCGGGACTCTTAATAATGATCATTGCAGACGCTTCATGATATCCGCCACGGTCTCAGCGCGCGGCCCGGACGAATCCACCCGCTGTAACACTCCGCGCTTCGCGTAGTAAGCGATCAAGCCGGCCGTCTGCTGCTGGAACACCTCGAGCCGTTTCAAAATGGTTGCCCGACTGTCGTCGGGGCGTTGCGCCAGTTCACCGCCACAGTTATCACAAACCCCTGCCGTCTTGGGCGGAATATTCCGCACGTGAAAATTAGCGCCGCACCGACGGCAAATCCGCCGCCCGCCCAGGCGTTCCAGCGACACCTCGCGCGAGACATCCAGCAGAAACACGTTGATTAACTTCGCTCCGCGGCGGGCAAACTCGGCATCCATCAGGTGCGCCTGCGCCAGTGTCCGCGGAAAGCCGTCAAACATATACCGCGCGTCCGGAGCGCCGCGCTCAAGGCGTTCCATGACGATCTTCAGAATGATCTCGTCCGGAACGAGCGCACCCTGGCGCATGAAGACCTCCGCCTCACGGCCCACCGACGTGCCAGCTTTGATCGCTTCCCGCAACATGTCCCCCGTGGAAACATGAATGAACGTGGTGGCGCTTTGAATGGCTTCCGCCATGGTGCCCTTCCCTGCGCCCGGTGCGCCCAACAATATAATTGCCTGAATGCTCATATCCAATAAACATGGTCAATGTGTAATGGTCAGCAAAGAATGGCAAATGGTCAATGGTTAATGGACGATGTTGCAAAAAATGACGCTGGCATTGTTTCCATTCTCTTCATAAACCATGTTCCATGAACCATCTACCATCAACCATTTCCCCTTAACCATCAACCATTAACCATCTTCCATTCCCACTAATCAACGCCTTCCGCGGAGTTTGCCTTTTTTAAGGAAACCGTCATAATGCCGCATGATGAGATGCGATTCCACCTGGCGCATCGTGTCAAGCATGACGCCGACAATAATCAGCAGACTGGTACCGCCGAAAAAAGAAGCGACGAGCCAGGGAATACCGAATTGGCGCGCCATAATCGTCGGGATGACCGCGATGACGGTTAGGAAGACCGCGCCCGCCAGCGTAATACGGGTCATGGTCCGGTCCAGGAACTCGGCTGTCGAGGTGCCCGGCCGGATGCCCGGCACATAGCCGCCGGCCTTTTTAAGGTCGTCGGCGATCTGCACGGGATTAAAAACCGTGGCAACCCAGAAATAGGAAAAGAACAGGATCATGAGACCGTAGAGCGCCAGGTAGAGCGTGCTTTGCATGCGAAAAGCCACGGCCACGTGCTTGAAAAATTCACCCGGTAACATCTCGAAAATCTTCTGCGGAAACATGAGAATGGCCTGCGCGAAGATGATCGGCATGACCCCCGAATAATTGATCCGCAACGGCATATACGTACTTTGTCCACCAAACACCTTGCGCCCAACCACGCGCTTGGCATACTGGATGGGAATCTTGCGCTGGGCCTGGGTAACGGCAATGGTGGCGGCCACCACCAGAAACAACATCAGTAGGAGCCCCACCAGATGGAAGGCCGAAAACTGGGCTTCGCCCCCGCCCACCGGCCGAAACATGCGCGTCATGGCCTGGACGGCGCCCGGCAGACGGCTGATGATATTGACGGTGATGATGAGCGAAATGCCGTTGCCCACCCCCGATTGGGTGATCTGCTCGCCCAGCCACATCATGAGCATTGTACCCGTGGTCATGGTCACCACCGTTATCAGCCGGAACCCCCAGACCGAATGCATACTGACAATCTCGCCGACATTGCGCCCGAACAGGGCTGACGGGTTCTGGAGCGCTACGGCCATGGCATACCCCTGAACGATGCACAGGGCCACCGTCAGATACCGTGTATACTGAGTAATTTTCTGCCGGCCGACATCGCCCTCACGCGCCAATCGCTCCAGGCCTGGCACGACGGCCGTCATCAATTGGAAGATGATGGACGCGCTGATATAGGGCATGATGCCCAGGGCGCCGATGGCGCAATTACTCATGGCGCCACCGCTGAACAGATCCACGAGTCCCAGCAGACCCCCGCCCACCTGGTTGGAAATATGCTGGATCAGGGCCTGAAGTTCGCCGGTGCTCACGCCCGGCGTCGGCACCACACTGAGCACACGGCAGAGAAACACCATGGCCAGCGTGAACAGGATCCGCTTGCGAAGCTCCTCGACCTTAAATGAATTGATGAATGCAGAAAGCATAATTAGGCCCCGCGGCAATAAAAATACTGGATTCCCGATCAAGTCGGGAATGACATACCCATACCCGATTCTGTCATTCCCGTGAAAACGGGAATCCAGAACAGGGAACCCATTGTCCGCCGCAGGCTGATTCGTCCGACACCGCAGATAGGCGGAAAATTCCTGTGCATTCGAGATTACGCGACGACTTCAACTGTTCCGCCGGCGGTCGTAATTATTTGCCTTGCGCTGGCGCTGAAGGCCTGGACCTTAACGGTTAGTTTTTTCTTCAACTCGCCGCCACCGAGCACTTTCACACCCGCGGGCCCGGACTTAATCAAGCCAGCGGCTTCCAGAACGGCAGCCGTAACTTCGAGTCCATTTTCGAAACGGTTTAAACGGTTTATCGGCACCAGCCGATATGTTCGCTTGTCGGGGCGGTTGAAGCCACGCTTTGGAATCCGGCGGAGCAGACGCATCTGGCCGCCTTCGAAGGCGGGTTTATGCTTATGGCCCGAGCGGGCATATTGCCCTTTGTGACCCCGACCGCAGGTTTTCCCCTTGCCCGATCCCGCTCCACAGCCTACGCGCATCTTGGGACGCCGCGCGCCCGGCGTATTTTTTAATTGGTGCAGACTCATCATAATTCCGTCTCCGGCGCGCCGGTCGGACGATGGTCGGGACGGCTCACGCCCCGCATGGCATCCGATTCAGCCTTCGTGCGCAACTGCTGCAAGGCATTGATGGTGGCATGCACAACGTTCCATTTGTTGTTGCTACCCATCGACTTGGCCAGCACATTGTGGACGCCGGCAAGATTCAGCACAACGCGCGCCCCGCCGCCGGCGATAACACCTGTTCCATCCACGGCCGGCTTCAACATGACCTTCGAAGCGGAAAACTTGCCAAGCACATCGTGCGGAATGGTGGTGCCGTCCAACTTGATCTGAAACAGGGTTTTGCGGGCAATGTCACCGCCCTTGCGGATGGCATCGGCTACTTCATTGGCCTTACCCAGCCCGTACCCGACACAACCCTTGTGATCGCCAACCACCACGACGGCGCTGAAACTCATCCGGCGCCCGCCCTTGACGACTTTGGAGCAACGTTTCACCTGGACGACATACTCTTCCATCTCGCCGGACGACACATCGTCCTTGATCATCCGGTCTTTATGCAATTTGTTTTCCATAGATTCCGCGCTTATAATTTCATTCCGGCGGCACGCGCCGCCTCGGCAATGGCCTTGACGCGCCCGTTATAGGCATGCCCGCCCCGATCAAACACCACCTCGCCAATCCCTTTGGTTTTCGCGATCTCGGCGGCTTTGGTTCCGAGCCGTTGGGCGGTGTCCCGATTGTTTTTGCCCGCCAGTTCCGGCACCAGCGTGGACACAGCCGCCAGCGTCACAGCGGCAGCGTCATCCACCAGTTGCACGTACATGTGTTTATTGCTTACACTGACGCACATCCGTGGCCGCCGGGTGGTGCCAATGACTTTCTTCCGCAGACGCTGGTGTCGTCGCTTACGATATTCCGACTTGGTTTTCAACTTCATAAGTTTACGCCACCGTCTTTCCGACTTTACGCTTGATATACTCGCCCTTGTATCGGATCCCCTTGCCTTTGTATGGTTCGGCGGGATAATATGACCGAATACGCGCGGCAAAATCACCAACGCACTGTTTATCCGGTCCGCTGACCACGATATTGACGTTCTCCGCGACTTTGAGCTCGATGCCGGCGGGAATATTCAACTCCACGGGGGAGGAATAACCGAGCATGAAGACCGCTTTCCGGCCTTGCACGGCGCCTTTAAACCCAACGCCTTGAATTTCCAGTTCCTTGGTAAAGCCCTTCGTTACCCCCTCCACCATGTTGGCGATCAAGCGGCGATTCAGCCCGTGCAAAGGGCTGAGCTCAGGGTCTAAAGCCTTGGGTTTAATCGCGACCAGCCCGGGTTCCAAACGGATTTCGAACACATCCGGGATCTCCCGGGTCAGCTTTCCCTTCGACCCTTGCACAGACAGGATCTTCCCGTTCAGCTTGACCTCCACTCCCGTAGGAATGGGAATCGGCTTTTTTCCTAATCTCGACATCGCCCCTCGTCTCCTTCCACAAAACGCTCTATTATTACTACTCAGGAGCCAGAATTCTGTCTTCTGTCTTCTGCCTACTTGCAAGCAGTTACCTATTAGATACACGTGCTTTGATCGCGCCTTACCAGATCGTGCATAGCCACTCACCGCCGGCATTCTGCTGGCGCGCTTCACGGTCGGTCATCAAACCCCGGGAGGTACTCACGATGGCTATGCCCGTGCCGTTCTTGATTGGCCGCAGGGCCGCGGCGCTCACATAGCGCCGTAAGCCCGGCTTGCTGACACGTCGCAGGCCGCGGATCACGCTCTCGCGCCCGGGTCCGAATTTAATGTACAGGCGCAACACCTTGCTGGCGCCACCGCCCTCGGCGGTGTAATCCTGGATAAAGCCTTCGCGCTTGAAAATGCGGGCGAGATGATCCTTGATCCGGGAATACGGTAATTCCACCGCGTCGGCCCGGGCCATATTCGCATTCCGCAGGCGGGTCAACATGTCGCCAATGGGATCTGTCTGATTCATAGTGATACCGTCCCTTACCAGCTGGCCTTGACCACTCCCGGAATCTGCCCCACCGAGGCTAGTTCCCGGAAACAGATGCGGCATAATTGAAATTTTCGCATGTAAGCCCGCCGTCGGCCGCACCGGCGGCAACGGTGATAGCCCCGGCTACTGAATTTCGGTTTGCGACCGGCCTTAACCATTAATGACAACTTCGCCAAGCGCAGGCCCTCCCTTATTTCGTATCGGTTCCAACAGCGGCAAATGGCATACCCATCAACCTCAGAAAATCGCGGGCTTCATCGTCGGCCACCGCTGTCGTCACAATCGTTATGTGCATGCCCTGAACCTTTTTAATTTCGTCAGCCACGATTTCAGGAAACACCGTCTGCTCACGCATGCCCAGCGTATAATTGCCGCGCCCGTCGAATCCCTTGGGAGCAACGCCGCGGAAGTCCCGCAGTCGCGGGAGCACGGTGTTCACCAACCGGTCAAAAAACTCGTACATGCGCGCCCCACGCAGGGTAACCATGGCCCCCACGGGCATGCCCTCGCGCAGTTTGAAATTGGCGATGCTCTTGCGCGCCAGGCAGAGCACGGGCATCTGCCCCGTGATCGTGGCCAGGTCGCGCACCAAGGTCTTGACAACATCCTTTTCCACCGTGGAATTGATACCCATGTTAACGACAATCTTAACCATGCGCGGCACCTGCATCACGTTCCGGTAACCCCGCAATTTTTTCATCGCGGGGACCACGTCCTGGATATATTTATCTTTCAATCTGGCCATATTTCTCACCCATCAAAGAGATGCCCGCATTGCTTGCACTTGCGGGACGCCTTGCCGTTTTCACCCCGCACACGCGCCACGCGGACCCCGTCCTTGCAGTGCGGACAAAACAGCATCAGGTTAGAGATCGCAAGCGCTCCTTCCTTCTTGATGATACCACCCTTGGGGTGGTCCTGCGATTTGCGCATGGTTTTATGGATATAATTCAGCCCCTCCACGATGGCCTTCGCCTTGCCGGGCATAATCTGGAGCACTTTGCCGGTTTTCTTCCCCTCGGCCTCGCGTCCCGCACAGACCAGCACGATGTCGTTGCGTCGAATATGCATGTGGATCGTCGCCATACTTACAGAACCTCCGGCGCCAGTGAAATGATCTTGACAAAATTTTTATCGCGCAGTTCCCGCGCCACGGGTCCGAAAATACGGGTCCCCAGCGGATTCAGGCTGTCATCTACCAGCACGCAGGCGTTACTATCGAACCGCAGATAAGATCCGTCCGGCCGGCGGATCGGCTTGCGCGTGCGGACAATGACCGCCAGGCGCACCTCGCCCTTCTTCACCAGTCCCCCGGGTTGAGCCTCGCGGATGGCCACCTTGATGAGATCCCCAAGGTGTCCGTAACGCTTGCGCTGTCCCAGGATACGGAAGCACTTGGCTTTGCGCGCCCCGGTATTGTCGGCCACATCCAGACATGTTTCTTCTGTAATCATAACTGTCCACATCCTCTCCTCGGGGAGAGGACAAAGGTGAGGGGCGTACTGGCCAACCTTTCCCCTCACCCAAGCCCTCTCCCAGGGGAGAGGGAATATTATTTCAGACAACTCTGACTTTAAACGCTGGCCGCCGGCGCCATGCCCGGCTGGACCACGTCAATCAGCCGCCAACGTTTCATCCGGCTCAACGGCCGCGTTTCCATAATCCGCACCTTGTCGCCCACCTTGGCCCGATTGGCCTCGTCATGGACAAAGCAGGTGTTCGACATCCTCATCTCCTTGCCATAGAGGGGATGGCGCACGCGCCGTTCCACCTTGACCACAAGGGTCTTATCCATGGCATCACTGATGACGATGCCGGTCCGTTCTTTACGCTTTCCGCGTGGAGTTTCCATGGCCGGCGTTTCCCGTTTCCTTCACGTTCTTTTTTTCGTTAATCAGCGTCCGCAGACGGGCAATCTCACGCCGAACAAACCGCATCTGGAGCGGATTATCCAGCTTGCCGGTCGCCTTTACCTTGCGCAGGTCAAACGCTTCTTTGACCCGGTCCTGGAGCTTCTGGTCCAATTCATCCTGCGCAAGTTCTCTAAGTTCCTTGGCCTTACTCATGATATCCGTTTCCTAAACAGTACCCACATGGCGCGAGACAAAACGCGTCCGAATCGGCAACTTGGAAGCCGCCAGCCGCAGGGACTCCCGCGCAACGCGATCAGTGACCCCATCTACTTCGAAAAGCATTCGGCCGTTTTTCACCACCGCCACCCAGAATTCAGGCACTCCCTTGCCTTTGCCCATGCGGGTCTCCAATGCCTTCTTGCTGACCGGCTTGTCGGGGAAGATCCGCACCCAGACCTTGCCCTTGCGTTTTAGATGCCGGTTAATGGAAACGCGACAGGCCTCAATCTGAATGGCCTTGATCCAGCCTCGATCCAACGCCTGCAAACCATACTCGCCAAACGCCAGCGTGTCGCCCGACGTCGCATTGCCCTTCATGCTCCCGCGCTGGACTTTGCGATACTTAACTCGCTTAGGCATTTCCGGCACGTTGCACCCCCGCTTTCACATCCGACTCCTGTTCCGGTTTGACACAAATCCAGACTTTTATTCCAACCTTGCCCGCCATGGTATGGGCCTCGGCCGCACCGTAATCAATAGAGGCCCGCACGGTATGCAGGGGCACCGAG
>JBDRSI010000048.1:0-2962 GCA_043825055.1 Verrucomicrobiota bacterium | reverse complement strand
AATTTCTACGCCAGAAGAACCAGTTACTGCAGGCAACGGAGTTATTATAGGCAACACAAAATGGAGGATGACCATGAAAATCGTTAGAAAAATCATGAAGTGGCTGGGAATTGGCATTGGTTCATTGTTGGTTCTGGGGATTTTGGCTTCTCTCGTTATGAATGTGGTTTTCGGCCATGAGCTCCGACAAACATTGGCGAAGCTCCGGGTCGAAGGCCGGCCATGGTTCGTTGTAGATATCCGGCCCGCGCCGGTACCGGAGGACCAAAATGCGGCGCCGCTGATTACAAAAGCGATTACACTCATCACAAATGCTCCGGCAGCATCCGCGATAAAGGAGCTGTCCGACCTAATTGCTTCCAACAAAACCGACATATCCACCGGCGACTTTCTGGTAAACGGCCGTTATAATGCAGTGCTCGATATTAGCGTTTGGCCGACCGCGCATCGGGAAAAACTCCCGCACGTGATCCAGGCGCCGGAGATGCAGGCGCTTTTTACCATTCTGCATGAAGCCTCACAAAAAACCGGCTATAATTGCAACCTGAAGTATGAAGACGGAGCGGGCATGTTTTTGCCCAATCTGGGTTCGTTTCGAACCATGATTCGGTTCATGTGCGTCAAGGCCGAACTGGCCGCTCACATCGTGAATGGTGCTGAAGCATCCGCAACCGTTCTGGAAGGATTAAAACTGGCTAATCTTTTAAAACAGGAGCCGACCCTGATTCACCTGTTAGTAAGCACCGCCTGCGATGCATTGGTGATTGATTGCCTGGAACAAATATCGAATGGCATGGATATTCCAACGGATAAAGCCCAGGCCCTAATCACGGAACTAAGCCAACACACCGATACCCAGCCGTGGATCCGTGCCATGGATGGCGAAAGAATGTTCGGCTTCTGGTGTTATCAGACTATCCAACATGGTTCCTTCCATGATTTCAGCGCACTAATAGCCTCCGAGATGGGTGTCCCAAAATACATCTACTGGATATGGAAATCTGGACTCCTTAAAAAAGACTTTGCCTATTACCTGGCCAAGTTATCTCAGATTCAGGACTATTACAAAGTCCCTTACTACCAGGTGGCCGCAACCATCCGCGAGCACCCAATCCAAACCAAGAAGATTCCTTATATTTTCACGGGCCTTTTATTGATGAGCGAGCAGATTGTTACGAAAAAGGCCGAACATGACGCCATTGTGGATGTTGCGCGCGTGGGCTTGGCACTAAAACTTTTCGAGCAGAAAAACGGGGCCTACCCGGATACACTGGACAAACTGGCGACGGAATTCCTTGACGCCATTCCGGTTGACCCCTTTACCGGGAAAGCGCTCATCTACCGCAAGGCCGATGCCGGATTTATCCTCTACAGCTTAGGTCCCAATCAGCAGGACGACAACGGCACGCCCAAACCAATCGGGAAAAATGTGACGGGCAGCGAACCTTACGATATTGCCTGGAAATGCGCGAAATGAGGGTCATCGGAATTATATTGCTGAGCGGAAATAACCACAAATTACATCACGGATAGGGAAAGATATGGATTAATTCCCTAGTCTCATCTGTAAAAATCTCCGGCCAGCATTCGGACAGGCAGTGTCGGTAATGTGGTAAAAATCTGCCGGGCTATATTGCTAATAATTATTTAGCCAAGCTGGTCCAGGCAAGGAGCACGCACCCGGAAACGCCAGGGAAGTTTGGCATCCGCCCCCGCATAGTCAACGCCGACTCGCGTAGTGGCTACAACCTGTTTCGGACGTATGGTAATCCCTTTCTCCAGCCAGATTTCATTCCCCTGCAAGCTTTGGCCCGAATGACGCACCGTAATGCCCAGCGCCTGGGCCAGGGCGCCGGGCCCCGCCGTGAGCGTCCGATCCAAGCCTGCCTGCGCGAAGCGCTTTGGCGAAGACAGGCGGACCTTGCGGCGGCGCTTGAGCATAACCGGGATGCCATGAGTTGGTTCCAGCGCGCGGATCAGGACGGCGTGGGGAATGCCTTCGACGCTGGTAATAATGTTGAAGAGCGCATGCAAACCGTAACACAAATAGACATAGGCGACCCCGCCGGCTTCGTACATGACCGCCGTCCGCCGCGTGCGCCGGTTGCCGTAGGCGTGCGAGGCACGGTCCGTTGCCCCGGCGTAGGCTTCGGTTTCCACAATGCGCCCGCCGGTCACAGTGCGCCCGCCTATCCGGGTAAATAGATACTGCCCCAGCAGATCCCGACTGATCCGGACCACGTCCGGACGCCGGAAAAATGCGGCCGGCAATTTTTCACCGACGACGGATATGTGCCGGGGACGCATGATAAACTTTGAGATCGAGGGGCTATTCAAGGGATGAGGCCGAACAAACCTTTCACGTAGCCACTGATGCTAGAAAAATTAGCAGCCAGGAACCATCCCAAACCGATGACAAAGAGCACTTTCGCCACCGAGATGCATTGCCGGCGAATTATGGCGCCTTTATGCAGGTAGTTTTGGCATTGCGGACAAAGCGTTAAAACCGTGGGACTCATATAGCCGCACTTCGGACACTGAACCTCGTTTGTGCGACCAACGGGAACACGGGGGACGTCAGACTGCGATGCGCTCTGTTGATGCTGCGGCTGCTTGTCACGCTTAAGCTCCAACCGAACGGGAACAGTATGCTCCGCCTCGCAAGCGGCACACCTCACCAATACGCCTGCAAGATTTTTGGGGGCAGACATCTCTTCGCCGCAAGCGCACGTCCAATAAAGCTCAGGCACCGGAACGAGAAGGGGCTTGCCGCAGTCAGGACATTGAACCTGACAGCCGGCGTCGGAAGCATCCACCGCCAGGCTTTTATCGCAATTGCATTTGAAATATACGGAAGCCATGGCACACCTCTAATACTTACGAAAGACATATCCTTTTCCCAGGCATATATTACACTGAAGAATTGACTCCCTGCCATTAAACAAGCCAACGATCCGTCCCA
>JBDRSI010000047.1:0-6368 GCA_043825055.1 Verrucomicrobiota bacterium | reverse complement strand
GAATTTCCAATTTCCAATTTCGAGCCGTGAACGGCTACCATCCTTCATTCTTCATTCTGCATTCTTCATTCTGCATTCTGCATTTTCTTCGGCCAGGGGTTGGGTGCGCCAGCGCCGGTGCAGCCAGATCCACTGATCCGGGTGGGCCCGGACAACTCGTTCGATGATGGCGGTGTAGGCCTGGGTGGCCTGGCAAATGGCCTCTTTGTCCGCGCGCTCCGGCGGCGGCAGGGGATCGAAGACGTGGAGCCGGTGCCGGCCATCGGGTTCGCGGAGCATAAAAACCGGCAGAACGGGGGCGCCGGTTTGCGCGCTCAGGAGCGCCAGGCCGGGCGAGGTGCAGGCCGGGCGGCCAAAATAATCCACGAAAATGCCGCGGTTGCGCTTCATGTTCTGGTCCAGGATAAAGCCCAGGATCCCGTTGGCTTTTAACGCCTCTCGGCAATAGCGGTAGGAGTGGCGCGCCGGTAACATCTTGACGCCGGATTTTTCGCGAGTCTCTACCCACCAGTCGTTGAGCCACTTGGGTTTCAGCGCCTTCGTGATCACCGTCAGCGGCGCGCCCTTGAGCGCCGCCATCATGGCGAGCAGTTCAAAATTGCCGATATGCGCCGTCAGCACGATAAGCCCGCGGCCCTGGCTCAGTATCTGCATGCACTTTTCAAAGCCGGAAAAATCAACTTCTTCAGTTAGGGCGGCCAAGTCCATGTGGCCGGTGCGCAGGCCTTCGATCAGTAAGGTGCCCAGGTGCCGGTACATGCCATCGGCCATGGCACGCACATCCGCCAGCGTCTTTTCGGGAAAACAACGCTGAAGAGTGGTTTGCACTTCGCCGCGACGAAAGCGCAGGCCGGAGCCCAGCAACCATCCCAGGGCGCGCCCCATGTGCTGGACTTGGGACTGCGACAGGCGCGCGCATAACCATGATAGGGCGCGGATGATGTTAATCATAGGGAAACCGGAAGAAATGCAGAATGCAGAATGCAGAATGCAGAATGAAGACGACGGACAGGAGGAAGAGAAGCAAACGCCCAACATCGAACGCCCAACGCCCAACGCCGAATTAAAAACGAAGAACAAAGAACGACCAGGCTCCGCGGCTCGACTGAGCTCGCCGAAGTCCGAAGCGCTACGCCCAGGCGAGAGAACCGGAAACGTAGTATTTGCGTCTTACTTGTCATACCATCATTCTGCATTCTGCATTCTGCATTCTGCATTCTGCATTTCCGCCGGGGCGGGCTTGTCCGCGGGAACAAAGATCAGTTTATCCCCCGTGCACCGGACTTCGACGCTCTGCGCGGCGCCCAGGCGGCCGGCCAGGATGTCCTCGGCCAGCGGGCCCTGCACAAATTTTTCGATTGCCCGGCGCAGAGGCCGCGCCCCGTAGACTTCGTCAAACCCCTTTTCAATCAGGAAGGCTTTCGCTTCCGGACTCAATTGGATTTCGATATGCTTCGCCGCCATGCGCGCGCGGACCTGGCCCAGTTCCAGCTCCAAAATCAACCCCACATCGTCACGGCTCAATGGCCGGAACACGATTACATCGTCCATGCGATTGAAGAGCTCCGGCTTGAACACGCGCTTGGCTTCGTCCAACATTTGGGTCTTCAGCCCCTCCACATGGGCGACGGCCGCGCCGCTCGTAAAGCCCAGGCCGCCCGTGCCCTTGGCAAATTTGGAGCCCAAATTGGATGTCATGATAATAATCGTGTTCCGGAAACTGACGCGCCGGCCCAAACTATCGGTCAGCATGCCCTCCTCCAGGATCTGGAGCAGGATATCCATGACATCCGGGTGGGCCTTTTCGATTTCATCGAACAGGATCACGGCATACGGCTTGCGCCGGACTTTTTCGGTTAACTGCCCACCCTCCTCGTGCCCGATGTAACCGGGCGGCGAACCGACCATGCGGGAGACCATGAACTTGTCCATGTATTCGGACATGTCGAGCTGGATCAAGGCGTCGCGGTCGTTGAACATGTATTCGGCCAAAACCTTGGCCAGCAGGGTCTTGCCCACGCCGGTGGGACCGAGAAAAATGAATGAGCCGATCGGCCGCCGGGGATCCTTCAGATCGGCGCGCGAGCGCCGCAGGGCCCGGGAAATGGCGGCCACCGCTTCGGCCTGGCCGATGATGGATCTGGTTAACTCATGCTCCATATTCAGGAGGCGGTTGGTTTCGCTCTCGTCCAGCCGCGCTAACGGCACGCCGGTCCAGCGCGAGATGACGGCCATGATCTCGGGTTCTTTCAGCGCCATGACTTTCTTGTCCTGGGTCTTGCGCCACCGGGCAATGGCCTTGTCGAATTTTTCCCGTTCCACGCGTTCCTGGTCGCGCCACTTGGCGGCTTCCTCGAACTTCTGGGTGCGGATGGCTTCTTCCTTGTGCTGTTTGAGTTCGGTGATTTTATTATCCGCCTTTTTCAGCTTCGGCGGGCGGGTCATCAGCGCAATGTGGACTTTGGCGCCGGCCTCGTCGAGCACGTCAATGGCCTTGTCCGGCAGAAAGCGGCCGGTAATGTAGCGGTCGGCGAGCCGGGCGGCGGCCTCCAGGGCGGCATCGGTGAATTGGACCTTGTGGTGCGCTTCGTAGCGCGGCCGCAGGCCCTTGAGAATCTGGATGGTTTCCTCCACGGTGGGCTCGTCCACTATGATCGTCTGGAAGCGCCGCTCCAGGGCGGAGTCCTTTTCGATGGATTTGCGATACTCGCTCAGGGTCGTGGCGCCGACGCACTGCAGTTCGCCGCGGGACAGCGCCGGCTTGATAATGTTGGAGGCGTCCATGGCGCCTTCGGCGGCGCCCGCGCCCACAATGGTGTGCAGTTCGTCCATAAAGAGGATGACGTTTTTCGCGCGGCGCATTTCATCCATCACCGCCTTGATCCGTTCTTCGAACTGGCCGCGGTACTTGGTACCCGCCACCATAAGCGCCATGTCGAGCACGATGACCTCCTTGCCGACCAGCAGTTCGGGCACCTCGCCGCCGATGATCATCTGGGCCAAACCCTCCACGATGGCGGTTTTACCGACCCCCGCCTCGCCCAGCAGGACGGGATTGTTTTTCGTGCGCCGGCAGAGAATCTGGATGACGCGTTTCGTTTCCTCGGAACGGCCGATCACCGGGTCCAGCTTCCCCTGGCGGGCCAACTCCGTCAGGTTCCGGCCGAACGCGTTCAAGGCCGGAGTCTTGACGGATTGGGGCTTGGCGCCGGCCGCGGCGCCGGCCGCTGGCTGAGCCGCCACCGCCGCGGCCTCTGGCCCCGAATCGAAATTGGGGTCCAGTTCTTTCAGCACTTCGATCCGCGCGCGCTCGATATCCACGTTCAGGTTTTTCAGCACGCGCGCGGCAACGCCTTCCTCTTCACGCAGGAGGCCCAGCAGGATGTGTTCCGTGCCGACGTATCCGTGGTTGAGCGCCTGGGCTTCGACCTTCGCCAGGGCCAGCACTTTCTTGGCCCGCGGCGTCATGGGCAGGGCGCCGATTGTCTGGGTTTCCGGCCCCTGGCCAACCGCTTTCTCAACCTCTATCCGCAGGATATCCAGGTCCACCCCCATTTTTTCGAGCACCGAAACAGCCACGCCCTCCCCCAGCGCAATCAGGCTGAGCAGGAGATGCTCGGTGCCGATATACGGGTGATTGAACCGCTCCGCTTCCTTGCGCGCCAATTGGATCACCTGTTGGGCACGCGGCGTAAATTCATTCATAACTCCCCCTGTTATCAAAAATGCAGAATATAGAATGAAGAATGTAGAACGAAGAAAGTAATAATTAAATATCAGTCATCCGTTGCTTGCCCGCCGACTTCTGCATTCTGCATGCTACATTCTGCATTTCTTCAACCGCGCTTCCCCGTCAGCCGTGCGCGAATTAACCGGGCGCGGGCTAGGTCACGTTTCTCGGCGCCAATGATTTTGCCTTCAACCTTCTGCAGGTGGCCCGGCTGAATCAACAGGAACAATTCGTCAATCATGGACGCGGACCATTCCCGCAACAGGCCCAGTTCAATTCCCAACCGCAGGGCGGAAAGCATATCCAGAGTCTCCTTGGAGTTCAGCAGGCAGGCGTGGGTTAAAATCCCGTAGGCCCGCCCCACGTGATCCTTCAGCGAAATTTCCTTTTGCTGGAGCAGCCGCTCCTTGGCATGCTTCTCGTGCTCCTCGATTTCCAGGACAATCTGTTCCAACCGGCTGATAATGGTGTCTTCGGTTTCGCCGAGCGTGGTCTGGTTGGAAATCTGGAACATGTTTCCCGCCGCATCCGTGCCTTCGCCCCACAACCCGCGCACGGCCAGGCCGATCTTGTTGACCCCCTTGATAATCGGGTTGATCTCGTTCATCAGCACCAGGCCCGGCAGGTGCAACATAACGCTCGCGCGCATGCCGGTGCCGACGTTGGTCAGGCAGGCCGTCAGGTACCCCAGCCGCGGCGAAAACGCGTAGCGTACCTGCCGTTCCAGGTCGGTATCAATGCCGTCAATCGTACGCCACAATCCGCGCAAGCTCAATCCGGGCGACATGGCCTGCATACGGATGTGGTCCTCCTCGTTGACCATAATGACCACGGTCTCATCGGCCTTAAACACCAGTCCACTGCCCCGCCCCTTCTGCGCCAGGTCGCGGCTGATGAGATGGCGTTCGATGAGAATTTCCTTGTCCACCCGGCTCAGGCCTTCCATTTCCAGCGTAACCGGCGCCGCGCATCCCGGCAGGGCTTCCAAGATCGGCCGCAAGGCCTGCCATAGACACAGGGACTCCTCCTCGCCGGCCCAGCCCGGAAAGGCAACGCCTTCCAGGTTACGGGCCAGCCGCACCCGACTGCTGACCATGACGCCCGGGGGGGCGCCGACCTTCAGCCAGGCACCGGGGTTCTTGAGCAATTCATCCACAACTTTCATTTTTTTCCTTAGCGGGCCGAGGACGCACCGCGGGGACTTTTTCCACGATTTGCCGAATCTGATCGCGCAGGCTGGCCGCCTCTTCATACTGCTCGGCGGCAATAGCCGCCTCCAATTTCTGGCGCAAGATGGCCGGGGACGGGAGCAGTCCGGCTTTGGCCGCTCCTTTGGCCTCTTTATGCACCGGCGCTTTACCCACATGCTGGTTACCCTTGTGCATGGCTTCCAGCAGGGGCTTTAATTCGTCGGCAAACGTTTCGTAACAAGCCTGGCATCCCAAGCGCGATGTTTTCTTGAAGTCCGCGATCCGCATGTGGCAGAGCGCACAGGCCACATCCCGTTCTTTCGCCGCGGGCTCCTTCTGCGCCCCCAGCCCAAGCATAACGTCCGAGAAGGCCGCCGGATTATTGACATCCAGCCCCTTGGCGGCGGCACAGGCCTCGCAGAGATGCATTTTTTTGACGGCATCGTTCACCATCTCCGTCCAGTGCACGGTCGCCATCTTCTTGCCGCATGTTTCACACATCATGACGCATCCTCAAAAAGGCAGAAGTTCGGTAAGCGGTTCTTCGTTCCTGGTTCTTCGTTCTTCGTTCGGTCCGTCATCCGTCGTCTGTCGTCTGTCGTCCGTCTTTAGACAATCGGCGTGCCGTTCCGGGCGGCGAACGCGCGAAACCGCGTGGTCAGCGCCAGTGTCTTCGCTCCCGGCTTGCCGCTTCCGATCGTGCGCCGGTCCATTTCGATCACGCTGATTATTTCCGCGGCCGTCCCGGTCAGAAACATTTCATCCGCGTTATACAGATCATAGCGGGTCAGCACGCATTCGCGCACATCCAAGCCGTCCTGCCGGGCCAGTTCCATGACGACATCGCGGGTAACCCCTTCGAGGGCGCCGCAACTGATGGGCGGCGTCACCAACTGGTTGCCCTTGATGATGAATATGTTGTCGCCGGACGCCTCGGCCACGAAGCCCTGCGGATTGAGCATGACAACCTCTTCCACGCCGGCATTGATGGCCTCAATCTTGGCCATAATATTGTTCAAGTAGTTCAGGCTCTTGACGCAAGGGCTCAGGGATTCCGTGTGGTTCCGGAGCGTCCCCGAGGTCACCACCTGCAGGCCATGCGCGTACAGTTCCTGCGGATAGAGCTGGATCTTGGCGGCAATGATGATGACCTGCCCCCTCCGGCAGGTATAGGGGTTGATCCCCAGCGTGCCCACCCCGCGCGTCACCACCAGGCGCACGTAGCCGTTCATGGCATTATTGGCCTTGCAGGTCTTGACTACGGCGGCGCTTATATTCTTCTTGCTCATGGGAATTTCGAGCGCAATGGCCTTGGCCGAGCGGTATAGGCGGTCAATATGGGCCGCAAGCATGAAGACCCGCCCATTGTAAGAGCGAATCCCCTCGAACACGCCGTCCCCATATAGCAAGCCGTGGTCAAACACGGATATCTTGGCGTCTTTTTCGGG
>JBDRSI010000046.1:0-4359 GCA_043825055.1 Verrucomicrobiota bacterium | reverse complement strand
CGCCCTGGATGGAAACGACGCGCGGCCTGTTTCATCTGGATGACGGTTTTTACGCCGCGAGCGGCGGTATTCTGGAACCAAGCCAGCATTATTTAAAGATGGTGACATAATGGAGTGCAGGGGTAATGGAATGGGGGGAGGGGAGTAATGTTTAATCGTGTTGCCATTATAGGGTTGGGGCTCATGGGCGGATCGCTGGGACTGGCCATCAAGCAGAAAGGTTTGGCCCAAGTCGTGGCCGGCTTTGCGCGCCGCACGGAAACACGCGAGTTGGCCTTGGAACTGGGAATCGTGGACCAGGTCTTTGAACGCCCCGAGGATGCCGTGCAAGCCGCCGACTTGGCGGTCTTTTGCACCTCGGTCAGTTCAATACCGGAATTGATCGGCGCGTGTCGCACCCGGCTGGCCGCCGACGGCGTTATGACGGACGTCGGCAGTTGCAAAGCGGAGATTGTGAAGCGGGTAGAGGCCTTGTTTCCGCACGGACCGGTGCCTTTCATCGGCAGTCACCCGATCGCCGGCTCCGAACGGCAGGGGATCGAGGCGGCGTCCGCCACGCTTTACCAGAACGCGCTCGTGGCGCTGACGCCCACCCGCCGGACAGCGCCGGCGGCCCGCACGCAGGTCATGCGCCTGTGGCAAGGCCTGGATGCTCGCGTGCAGGCACTATCGCCTCAGGCACACGATCATCTCCTGGCAAAAACCAGTCATGTACCGCACCTGGTGGCCGCTTTGCTGGCCGCGTGCGTAGGCCGAACCCAGCCTGGTCGGGTAGGACCGTTTTGTGGCACCGGTTTCTTCGACACCACGCGCATTGCGGAGGGCGATCCCCAGCTATGGCGGGATATCATCCGCGCCAACCAGCCTGCGATCCACAACGAACTGAAGGCATTTTCCAGGGAAGCGGAGCATTTATTGAACATTTTAAAAAGCGGCGACTTGGAAATGCTGGACAAGTTTCTGCAAACAAGCCGGGAACGACGGCGCGCGTTGACCCGGGGTCAAGGAACCGCCTCGTGAACACGGCCGACAATGTAACCATCCATCCCTGCCGCGTACTGGCGGGTACCGTGCGCGTCCCGGGGGACAAAAGCATTTCACACCGGGTGGCAATGCTCTCTTGCCTGACTATCGGTCCGTCGCGCTTAACGGGATTTCTGCGGAGTGAAGATTGCCTGAACACCCTGAAAGCTGTTGCGTGCCTCGGTGCGCGGGTTGAGATCACACCGGAACTCATTCAGGTTACGGGCAGGCCCTGGGCCTGTCCACGCCAGCCCCTGGACATGGGCAACTCGGGAACCGGCCTGCGGCTCCTGGCCGGGCTTTTGGCCGGCCAGCCATGGACCACGGAATTAACCGGCGACAAATCGTTGTGTTCCCGCCCCATGCAACGCATCCAGGCGCCGTTAGAACAAATGGGCGCCCGGGTCGAGCTGATGGGGGCAGGGAATTGTGCGCCTATCCGCATTACCGGTGGCGCCTTGCGGGGTATCGTGTATCCCATGCCCGTCGCCTCCGCACAGGTCAAATCCTGCATCCTGCTGGCAGCTCTTTTTGCGGAAGGGGAAACGCGCATCACAGAACCCCTGCCCACGCGGGATCATACCGAGCGTGCGTTCCAAGTGTTGGGGATTCCCTTGCGGACGGACGGGAACCGGATTACGATCCGGGGCTATGGGCCGTGCGGGCCGGACCTAATGGCAAGGGACTGGACCGTGCCCGGTGATTTTTCGTCGGCCGCCTTCTGGCTGGTGGCTGCCGCTGTTTTGGGAACGGACGTGACCGTTCAGAATGTGGGCTTGAATCCGCGGCGAACCGCCTTGCTGGACGTGTTGAAGCGCATGGGCGCCGATCTGACCGTTGTGCCGGCAACCGCGTCTTTGGCGGCGGAGCCGTCCGGCACCATCACCATTCGCGGCGCCGACCTGCGTGGCACGGAGATCGGCGGCGCCGAAATTCCGAACCTGATTGATGAACTTCCCATAGCGGCCGTGGCCGGCGCCCTGGCACGCGGAACGACGGTCATCCGGGATGCCCGTGAACTGCGGGTCAAGGAATCCGACCGTATTGCGTGCATGGTCGCCAATCTGCGGGCCCTGGGCATTTCCGCCGATGAACGCGAGGACGGGATGCGCGTGAGCGGCGGGACGACGGTGCGTGGGAATGTGGAACTCGACTGTTACGGTGACCATCGTGTGGCCATGGCTATGGCAATCCTGGCACTTCGTGCCTCTGCGCCTGTCCGCATTCGGGGGGTTGCCTGTGTGAATACCTCGTACCCTGAATTCTGGCGCCACCTGATAGCATTGGGGGCACATGTCGAATAATATAGCCATTGATGGACCTTCCGCCTCCGGTAAATCCACGGTCAGCCGCAAGGTGGCCGAGTGTCTTGGCTATGTGCACGTGGATTCGGGCGCCATCTATCGCGCGCTCACCTGGCAGATTATCCGCGACGGTTTGGCCGGGGCTTCGCCGGAAGCGATTGTCCGGCATCTATCATCGGTAGCGATGCGTTTTTTTGTGGAAAAGGGCGCCGTCCGGTTTGCAATTAACGATGTTGATCCCGGGCCTGCCATCCGATCCCTGGCGATCCAGGAGCAAGTCAGCGCCGTGGCGGCCATTCCGGAGGTGCGTGACTGGGTGAGGGAACGCTTGCGATCCCTGACGGCTTTCGGCGACTTGGTTATAGAAGGGCGCGATATCGGCACCGTGGTATTTCCGGAAACGACTTTTAAATTTTATCTTGATGCCGATCCCGAGGAGCGGGCACGGCGCCGGTATCGCGAACAGCAGGATCAGCCCGAAGGTCGAACGGACCCGGCCGAAGTCAAACGCGCGCTTTTGCGGCGCGATGCGTGCGATCAGTCGCGGTCAACGGCGCCGTTAACCATGGCGCCCGGGGCCTTTCGCATTGAAACAACGCACATGACTATTGAGGACGTGGTGGCGCAGATTCTTTCGATTGTTCGCTCCCCTCCGGAACATCGTTCGACAAAAGCCATAGAACGGGATGGGTTTAAGCCGTTTGTTTATCATATATCCCGCGTGTTTTTTTTATGCTATCTGTGGGTTTTCCACCGGTACGCGACGCATGGCCGTAAACACGTGCCGCGGGAAGGCGGCTGTATCCTGGTATCCAACCATGCCAGCTTTCTCGATCCAATCGCGGTGTGCTGTAACATCTGGAACCGGCATGTTTATTTTCTGGCCCGCGACACCCTGTTTAAGCAATCGCGGTTCATGAAGTGGTGGGCAATATCGGTCGGCACGCTACCCATTGACCGCACCAAAGGTGACATCCGCGCGCTAAAAGGAGCCATTAACCTGGTGCGGCACGGCAACATGTTCTGCCTGTTTCCGGAAGGCACGCGTACCCGGGACGGACGCCTTCAGCCGGTCAAGGCCGGCATCGGGTTTCTGATTGAAAAAGCCGGTGTTCCGGTCGTGCCCACCTATGTGAGCGGTACGTTTGAAGCGCTTCCCCGTGACGCGCACAGGCCCAAGCCCCGGAAGATTGTTGTGTATTTCGGCAAGCCCTTGACGCCGGCGGATTGCACCGCGTTCAAGGGCGATCCGGAGAGGCACCAGAAAATTGCCGATTTGGTCATGGCACGTATTGCGGCCTTGGATCCACACCTGGAAGCGAGAGCATAAAGGAGCCACGGATTCAGGGTAATCCTTCAGTTGCGTGGGGCGCTGAATATTTCTTGTCATTCCCGACTTGATCGGGAATCCAGAAATATTTCCGTCAGCTGACGGACTGGATTCCCGCTTTCGCGGGAATGACAGCATTGAAGCCTGCAATTGTCTCCCCCACGTGACTGAGGGATTACGATTCAGGCCGTTCTCCGGCTTGCGCGGACACCGCGCTTCTGTTATTGTTGCCTGCCATGAACGGAGCGATTTATATTTGGCCGTCATTATTGGCCGGTGATTTCGGCCGGCTGGAAGAATCGGCGCTCCAGGCGCAGGAGGCCGGGGCCGACGCCCTGCACCTGGATATCATGGATGGACACTTCGTGCCCAACCTGAGCATGGGTCCGGATGTGGTCAAGATGGCGCGCCGATGCCTGAATATCCCGCTCAGCGTGCACCTGATGCTTTCGCGGCCGGACCAGTTTGCGGAGATGTTTATCAAGGCCGGCGCCACGACGCTGACGATCCACGTGGAATCCGCGTGCGATGTCCTGGGCACGCTCCGGCACATTCGCGCGCTGGGCGCAATTCCCGGAGTGGCGCTCAATCCCGAGACGCCGTTTGAGGCGGTACTTCCATTCCTCGGCGCGGTGGACGAGGTGCTGTGTATGACCGTCCATCCGGGCTTTGGCGGCCAGAAATTCATGCCGGAGGTATTAC
>JBDRSI010000045.1:0-3931 GCA_043825055.1 Verrucomicrobiota bacterium | reverse complement strand
CGGCAGAAGAATCTCGTTTTCCGATTTGGGCAACACGCCCTCAAGAGCTGCCGGCGAAACTCCCGCGATTTTTTCTCGCCAAGACGATGCGCGCGTGCTATCTATCATGGAAAAGAAACGCCGTCCTGAAGGCAAGCGCCCCGCGCAGCCTTCAGGGCGCCAATTTTGATTTATCGCAGTAGAGTTTCGCAAAGCGAAACACACTGCGTGGCTGCCCTGAAGTGTGCCGAGTCAGCGAGGCTCTACTTCAGGGCGCAGTCACGGAATGATGCAGGCATGCGTATTCCGGCCGAGGAGGATAAATTCCAAACCATGAAAACCGTCATTGCCACTACGATTCGAAACGCCGGGTTTGAAGATGCCGGCGCCATTTACGCGTTAATCAAGGAGCATCCCCGCGAAGTGGTGCCGCGCGCCATCAGTGATATCGTTCAGAATATTGACCGGTTTCTGGTGTGCGAGGCCCGGGGGCGCATCATCGGCACGGCTGCCTGGCAGATTTTGCCGGAAATAGGGAAGGCGCTCAACCCATCCATTGAAATCAAATCCGTCGCGATCAGCGGTCATTACCAGCACAAGGGGATTGGTTCGGCCCTGGTGAAGGCGGTGATCAAACGGATCAAGCGGTTTCATCCCGCGCAGATCGTGGTGCTGACGTTCACCCCGGAATTCTTTCGCCAGTTCGGCTTCCGCGAGGTAGCCAAGGAAACACTGATGCACAAGCTTTACATGGGCTGTATCAACTGCACAAAATACGATTCGCCCTTTACCTGCCCGGAAGTTGCCATGGTAAGAAATGTAGAATGCAGAATGAAGAATGCAGAAACAAAGAACAAAGAACATTCAGCGTGATTTTAAATTCTTCATTCTGCATTCTGAATTCTTCATTCTTCATTTTCCTGCGGCGGCGGGCGGCGTCCAGCCGCCCAGGGCCTGCAGGCGCTCAGCCGCGGGTTTGGCCGCCGGGTAGTTTTTATAATCCGTCGTGATCTTGTAATACATTTCCTTGGCCTTGGCCGTGTCGCTGATCAGCTCGCAGGCCTGGCCCTGCAGCAAGTAGGCTTCCGCGCAGTAATCGGGATAGGCCTCGTACAACACGATGATCTTGGTCAGGTTTTCGGAACAGACCCGGATGAGGTCTTTCCAGTTGGCCGGTTTGTTCGCGGATTGGACCTGGGCGAGTTGACAGCGGGCCACTCCCAGCATGGCGCCGATACGGGCCTCGCCTTTTTCCTGTTTCCAGACGTCCGTGAACATTGCTTCGGCTTGGGCATAATCCTTGTTCTTTTCAAAAATCTGGGCGAGTTTGACCTTGCCCTGCTTGCCGGGTTCATACCACGGGAAATCCTTAAGGACTTTTTCGAAAGCCGGTTTGGCGGCGGCAAAATCATTCTGGCGGAATTTGATGTCCGCCAGGCCGTACCAGGCCGGCGCAAGCGCCCGCGGATCGTTGGAAAAATCGGCGATGATCTTATTGTAAATCGTTTCCGCCTCGGCCGGCGCATTGGCCTCTTTGAGCGCCTCGGCATAGCTGGCCAGCAAGGTCGGCGAGAGCCGCACCTCTGTCTGGGCGGCAAAGGCTTGCTTGAATGCCTTCAGGGCTTTGTCGGTCTGCTTGTTCAACATTAAGAAATTGCCGTAACCGAACGACAACGCGGCCGCCAGGGTGGCGTTGTCTTTGTGGCGTGCGATGGCTTTGACAAAGAACTGGCCTCCCGCGTCTTCGGTGATCTGCCGATAATTAACGAGATCAAAAATAGCCTTGGCCATCCCGGGAATCGCTTCCTGTGCCTGGTCGGAATCCGGGTAATTGGCCAGCAGGTCTTCGAACGCGTAAGCGGCATCATATAGCGTGGCGCGGAACAGCGCGCGTTTTTCTTCCGGCAATACCATGGGTTGGCCCATCTTGTCGGCCTTATCCTTATATGACAGGGCGATGGCCAGCAGACAATCCGGCGCCTGGCTGTAGGCCGGGTTGGATTCCACGCACCGCGTATAGTAATCAATCGCATCTTCGAACCGGCCATCCTGCCGGGCGATAAAGCCGAGCCAGAAAAAGCCATCCGTTACCTGCTCACTCTGCGGACAAATCTGGATCAGCGTTTCCAGGGCTTCGGCCATACGGGCCCAATCCTTCTTTTCGTAATAGATCACTGCAATCTGATACAGGGCGATCGGCGTGATCTTGTTATCCGCATACTGCCGGGCGATGCCTTCCAGCACGGCTTTGGCCTTGTCCGTCTGCCCCGCCGCATTCAAGGCAATGCCAAGCTGATACATGGCCTCCGGCCTCAGTTTGCTGTCCTTGAATCGCTCCAGGAAGGTTTCGAGGTGCGTGATGGCTTCCTGCGGTTTTTCCGCCTTCACGAGCATGGCGCCCTTCTGATAAAACACCTCGTCCATCGCGTTGAACGTCTCGGTTTTCTTCGGAAACTGCTGGATCACCTGGTCAATGGTTTTCAGCGCCTCGTCCGGCTGATTCAGCGCCACCAGGCACATGGCCTTATAGTAAAGAGCGGTGGGCACGGCATACCCCTTTGGGAACTTTTCCAGGTAGGCGTCAATCGTCTGGTTGGCTTCTTTGTACTGGTTGAGCACGTATTCGGCCGTAAATTTGAGATTGAGCGTGTCTTCGAGCGCACTACTCTGGGGATATTCATCCACGCTCTTGGTGAACTGCGCCAGGGCTTGGGCCACGCCTTCCTCCGTGCCCTGCCGCATATACAACTGACCGATTGCCAGGCTGACGGTGTCAGCAATGGGCGCGTCGGCGCCAAAGATCTGCTGGAACGCCTCCATTTCGCGGGCCGCGCTGTCGGGATCTTCATCCTTGAGGTAGGTGTTGATCAGCAGGTAGTTGACCTGCTGTTTGCGCTCGTCCACGGTGAACGCGATCAGGTGAGCGCAGATCACGCGGCACACGTCGTACGCGCCCATTTCAAAATAGGACTGGGCGGTGCGCAAATAGCTTGCAATCACCAAATCCGTGCCTTCACTGACGGCGGACCACTGTGCTTTGAGCCGGTCCAGTTCCCCTTTGATGAAGGTCGTATCTTCCTGCCGGCCCGTTTGAGCGCCAAGTTGCGTCTGGGCCTTGTCAATCTGGCTTTTCAGGATTTGCAGGACTTCGTTTTTGGCGCGGACTTCGCGGAACGAGCGGATGGCCTCAGTATACAAACCCGCGCTGAACCAGGTTTCCGCGAGGGCAAACATGCTGTCATTGGCCGTGACCGGATTTCCTTCCGCTTTGGTCAGCTGGCCGAAAATCGCACGGGCCTTTTCCATGAACCGCTTGGCGTCGTCCTTGCGACCGGCCTTTATGTAATCCAACCCCTGCTGGCTATAGACGCCGGCCAGGAGATAGTTGGCATCCTGCGCCGCCGAACTGTTCGGATACAAGCGCATCAGGTTTTTCAGATCGGCTTCGGCCTCGGTGTACTGGCTGTTCAAAAAATAAGCGTACCCGCGGCCGTAGAGCGACTGGGGAATATTCGGGCTCTTGGGGTTCTGGGTCTGAAACGCGGTATGGAGCTCCAGCGATTTCCGAATATTTTTTTTACGGTCGGCGTTCTTTTCGTCCTGCGTGGCGGCCAGCCGGGCGTAACAGTCGGCCAGCAGAAACAAGGCTTGGGCCTTGATCACCGCGCTGGGCGCGCGGACACTGGAAAGGTCGGTGAAAAGCGGAATGGCTTTTTCGAAAGTGCCGGTCAGGTAATAAGCCCAGGCCAGATCGAATTTAATGGCGAGGATGTTTTCATAGGTGGGATTTTCCATGATTTTTTCATAGACTTTGATGGCCTCGGCATATTTGCCGGAGCGCATGTGCTCCTCGCCGATGGTGGCCATTTCGTCCAGCCGTTCGAGGGCCGGGGCAACTCCCGCCAGCCACAGGAAAACCATGCCTGTCAGACCCATCCGCAGAGCGCGTGTG
>JBDRSI010000044.1:0-7236 GCA_043825055.1 Verrucomicrobiota bacterium | reverse complement strand
GGCAACGATTACTCGCCCGTGGCGGTTTGCGTGATACTGCGGTGTGAGCGAGAGAAGACTCCACTGGAAATCGAGCAACTCGTCAGAGTCGGCGTGGAAAGCGGCGCCGCCCTGTCAGGGACCCTCCAGACCGAGAACATCGGACTGGAAAAGGTCATCTGCAATGTAGTGTCAAACCCGAATATCCGTTACTTGATCGTCTGCGGACCGGAATCTCCCGGACATTTCGTGGGAGATGCCATTATTGCCCTTTCCGCCAACGGGCTGGACCAACAAAAGCGTATTGTCGGCGCGAAAGCTCCGACTCCGTATCTGTTCAACATTCCCCTTGAACATGTTGAGCGGTTCCGAAAACAACTCACTTTCATTGATCTTGTCAATGAAGGTTCTCCCGATGTTCTCCGCAAAGCGATAACGGCATGCTACCAGGAGGAACCCACTCCGTTTGGTAACTATCAACTGTACGACCCGGGGGCTTATCCGGAACCACCTTTGAGCGGCAAGCTCACGTGGCGCGTGACTCATCCCGAGCGAGAACCAAAAAACGATGAAGAGCGCCAGCAAGCCGGCAGGGTGCGTGAGATTATGGAACGTGTCAGAAATCGAAAAAGGAACTTATGAAAGCAAATACGCTTGTTGACGGCGGAATCTGCGGGTTCCACAGCAAGGTCTTGGCCGAGAGCTGGGACAAACAGATGGTGCAACTGAAGATAACATCCGGTTGCGAAAAAATCAAGGAACTCGGCAAGGCGACGGAAGCGCTCGGTACAGTGGACGCATATGCGGAAATCAATCCGGCCGGAGAAAGCCTCATCATGAGGACTGTTCGCGAACACCTGAAAGGTTGTTGTGCCGGTTGCGCCGTGCCGGTGGGGATTTTCAAGGCCATGCAGGTCGCGGCGGGCGTGGCGTTGCCCAAGGATGTAACAGTGAAGATCTCGCTGGAGCAACTGCCCCCTCTGGCGGCTACCCGCCCCCGACGGCGTGCGTCATATTCCTCCCAAACAAATGCCGCGTCGTTCGCCGACATTTCATGCGCTAGGACATAGGACGCCTGTTTTTTATCCGGTTTTTTTATTGACGTGGTTTACATATCTGTTATATTTAGCCATATAACGAATTGAAGGAAGATCGTATGCGCGAAGTGATGGATATGCTGAAAGCGCTGGCGGATGAGAATAGGGTGCGCCTCCTGTTTGCGCTCCAGGGCGGCGAGTTGTGCGTCTGTCAACTCATCGCCCTGTTGGATCTGGCGCCGTCCACGGTCTCGAAACATCTGACCATTCTGCGCTCCGCCCGGCTGGTGGACAGCCGCAAAGACGGGCGCTGGATGCACTACCGCTTGTCCAAGGAGTTCAAAACCCTCTCAACGGGTAAGCTACTTGCCTTGTTGTTTAAGGATATGGAGAAGACTTCCCGGATTATCGAGGACCGGAAGAATCTTAAGCGGATTTGCGGGGAGGATATGGAAAACCTGTGCCGACGACTTTTCGGCAAGCCCTGAACGGGAATGGTGTGCCTCTATCTTGGGTTGTGGATGAAAGCAAAAATAAGGAGGAACGACCGATGACTGCAAAGAATGAAGACCGGAAACCGATCAACAACATGGAAGCGCCGAAACAGGAGGCGTTAGCCTGTGGTCCCGGGTGCGGCTGTCATGCCACCGGGCCGTCTAATCGAGTGCGCTGGATCGTTGGGGCGATCATAATCCTCGCCGCCGGAGCGCTCGTGGCGCGGGCCATGCTGAAGAACAACGGTGCTTCAGCCGAGAAAGCAACGCCAAGTTTTGCGTCGTTGCCGACCGTAGAACAAACGCCCGTGCCTCTCGCCAGCGTTGGGCCCGCCACGTCGGCCCCGCGCCAAGCCAAGGGGCCAAGTGGCCGCTTGCCTGGCGACGCGGCAACGGATGAGCCGCCCGCCACCCCAACTGCGGTTGCCGTGAAAGAGCTCGGCGCGCTTTCCGAACTGAACGCGGTGGCCGCCGATACGGGTGGGGTGTTTGTGTTCCTGTCCGCTAAAAACGAGCCGCTGATCAAGGCGCCCCTGGCTCAAATGCGGAGCGCGGCGAAGACAATAGAAGCCCAGGGACAAAAGATCGGTGTTTTTATCCTGAAGCCGGGATCGCGTGACTATGAGCAGATCGCAACCCAAATGACCGTGCCGTGTGTGCTCGCGATGGTCAAGGGGCGCGGGATGATTCCGGTTTCGGGTGACATTACCGAAACGAAACTCATTCAGGGATTTGTCGCCGCCTCCAGTGGAGGCGGTTGCGGGCCTGCATCGTCCGGCTGTGGCCCGGTGGGTTGCAATTAGAGGATAGCAAACATGCTGAAATGGGTTACCGATACACTTCAAGCCGCAAGCATGGGGCCGGCGGCCTTGCCGCTGGCATTCCTGCTGGGACTGGTAAGCGCCATGGCCAGCGCCTGTTGCACCTTGCCGGCCATGGGAATGCTGGTGGCCTATTCGGGCACGCGCCAGGACGTCAACCGGCGCACCGCCTTCGTGTCCGCAATTTCGTTCATGATCGGCACCACGCTGGCGCTCATTATCATCGGGTTCGTGGCCGGGCTGGTTGGCCAGACAGCACAGGCGTTTCTGGGACGATATTGGAAACTGTTCGCCGGGATTGTGGCCGTCTTCCTCGGGCTGGCAACATTAAAACTGCTTCCCTTCCGATTGCCGAGTCGCTCTCGAAAAGATGGTGTATCTTCAACCTTTGGCGGAAAGATGGGCGCCGCGCTGGGAGGCCTGTTTCTCGGCGGCGGGGTGGCGGCCTGTTCGCTACCCTGCAATCCCGGAATCTTCATTGTCATCGGCGCAAGCGTATTGATGGGCCAGATCCTCTGGGGCATGGTCCTTATGGCTGCTTTTGGCGTGGGGTTTAGTTTGCCGCTCGGCGCCATCCTGCTTGGCGTGTCGTTGGGGAAAGCGGCGCTCAAAATGCAGAAAGCGGAGACCGTGATCCGAATCGTTGCCGGTGTTCTGCTGGTGTGCGCAGGATTCTATTTGTTGGCAACGTTTTAGATCTGCAATGAACAGAAGGAGATACGACAATGGAAACCAACGTAAAAGAACAGAAACAAAAGAAAAGCTTTTGGGCCGTGATCTGGGAGTCCATGACCAAGACCGGCGGCTGTTGCGGCTCCGGCGGAAATTGTTGCGGCGCTTCCCAGCCGGATAACGGTAATGTGCAAGCCAAAGAGAAGCATGACGATCTCAACGCAAAAGGGCGTAATGAGTCGTAATGAAAGACCGGATAGCTCAAAATATAAGGACCTTGCCGTCCTGGCCATCGTGCCGACGGCGGTTGCGGTTTTGACCCTGGCGAGTTGGATTCTCGCGCACTGGGAAATCGGCCCTTATTTCGTCAATGCGGGGCTCGCTATTATCGCCATCGTATTCGGCGGCTTTCAGCGGTTCATTGGCGGGTTCAAGGATGTTTTCAAGCGCAAGATCACGGTCAACGTATTTGTCGTGGTCGCGCTCATCGCCACGATGGCAATCGGCGAGTTCAGGCCCGCCGCCATCATTGTCTTTATCATGGCCGCCGCCGGGGCGCTGGAATCCTATACCCTGGACAAGACCAGGAAGAGCATCCGTGACCTTCTGGATTTTGCCCCCAGCATGGCGACCGTTCGCCGCGAAGGGGCTGAGGTCATCGTCCCGGTTGCCGAACTTCACGCGGGTGATATCGTTGTAGTCAAGCCCGGCGCTCGGATCCCGGTGGACGGTGTGGTGACTGCCGGGGCCAGCAGTGTCAACCAGGCGCCGATCACCGGCGAGAGCATGCCGGTGGAGAAGTTCCCTGGAAGCAGTGTGTTTAGCGGGACACTCAACGAGTCCGGCCGCCTCGACATTCGCACGGAAAAGGTGGGCGAAGGCACTACGCTGGCCAGAATCGTGCACCTTGTTCAGGAAGCGCAGGGCACGCGCGCGCCCATTCAGAATATAGCGGATCGTTTCACCACCTGGTTTCTGCCGGCGGTGGTTCTGCTGGCGATTATCGCCTTTGTCATCTCGGGTGATATCAAGGTCGCTGTTTCCGTCCTGCTTGTGGCTTGCCCCTGTGCGTTCGCCATCGCCACCCCCACCGCCGTGACCGCCGGTGTCTCCAACATGGCGCGCCGGGCGGTCCTCATCAAAGGCGGTATTTTCCTGGAACTGGGCCATAAGATCAAACACCGTCTCGTGGACAAGACGGGAACTTTCACCTTCGGCCGGCCCAAGGTTGAAGGCATCATCTCCTTCAACGGCAAGAGCGAGGAAGAAATCCTGCGCCTGGCATGCATCGCGGAAAAGTATTCCGAGCACCCCTTGGCGCGTTCCATCCTGGCGGCCGGTAAGGAGAGAAAACTCGATATTCCCGACCCCGACCATTTTGAAAGCGCGACCGGCATGGGGGTTGAGGCCCGCTGGAACACCTCGAATATTCTGATCGGGAAGCAGGCTTTTCTTCAGCAGGCCGGTGTGCCCATCAGTTCGCGGGTTGATCACGAGATCGCAAAACAATCGGAGCAGGGCCGCACCGCTGTCCTTGTCGCGCACAACAATGAGACCATTGGCCTCCTGGCGATTGCCGATGAGATCCGTCCTGAGATTGCGCACACCATCCGGTTGCTCAAAACTATGGGGGTCGAGCGAATTACCATGCTGACCGGTGATCACACCAAAGTGGCCGAAGCGGTGGCCAAGGTGATCGGCGTTGATGATTTCCAGGCGGAGCTTCTTCCCGAACGGAAGCAAGCGTTCGTCAGAAAACTGCAGGCCGAAGGTCATGTCGTTGGAATGATCGGCGACGGTATTAACGACGCCCCGGCGTTAGCGTTGGCCGACGTGGGCATCGCAATGGGCGCCGCCGGCACGGATGTGGCCATCGAAACGGCCGACGTCACCCTGATGAACGATAACCTGTCCGGCGTTGCCGATTTCATGTGGATGTCGGCAAAAGTCATGCGTCGCATCAAGTTGAATATCTTTTTTTCCATGATCTACAATGTCATCGGGCTAACGTTGGGGGTCATGGGCATGCTGACACCCATTATGGCGGTTATTTTCCAGGAAGCGGGCTGTGTAACGGTCGTGTTCAGTTCCACGCTTCTACTGTGGGCAAAGCGCAGAACGGCGAGCATGTGAAGCAATGTATTCGAGAACCATTAGTCTCAACCATCAGAAACCTCCAAGAAAAACAAGAATTTTAACCGCGAATAACCACGAATAGATGCGAATACTGGCAAGGAGAAGGAAGTTTACTATTTAAATTTTTTTGCTTCCTCAGTTCCGACTCTCCAAGAGGTCTGGATTAGCGTCATTAGTGTTCATTAGCGGTTGTTTTTTGGGTTGTGGGCACAGCCCGTGTTAGGTGTCAGGCAAAGATGAATGCACGATTGAAGATTCTCTTTCTTTGCACCGGCAATTCCTGCCGGAGCCAGATGGCCGAGGGGTGGGCACGTCATCTGAAGGGAGATGTGATTGAGGCGTTTTCGGCGGGAATTGAGAAGCATGGACTGAACCCGAATGCGGTCAAGGTCATGGCCGAGGCGGGGGTGGATATTTCACGCCAGCGATCGAAGCATATGGACGAGTTGAAGGATGTCGCGTTCGACTATGTGGTCACGGTTTGTGGCCACACCCATGAATCCTGCCCCTTGTTTCCGGGCAAGACTAAAGTGATGCATGTGGGCTTTGAAGATCCGCCCCGGCTGGCGTGGAGAGCGAAGACGGAAGAGGAGGCGCTGGAATATTACCGGCGCGTGCGGGACGAAATCAAAGCCTTCGTAGAGAAGCTGCCGGAGAAGCTTTATGCCTGACATTATCAAGAAGGAACCCGCGGAGGGATATCCGCCGGAAGAAGGTTGTTACCTTCGTGGCAATGACTATTCGCCGGTCGCCTTGTGCGTGATCCTCAAATGGGAGCGGGAGAAGACACCTCCCGACATTGAGAACCTCGTCCGCGTCGGCGTGGAAAGCGGCGCGGCCCTCTCCGGCACGCTCCAAACCGAGAGCATTGGCATCGAGAAGATTATCTGCAACATCGTCTCCAATCCCAACATCCGTTACCTTGTGCTTTGTGGCCCGGAAACGCCGGGACATCTCGCCGGCGACGCCATACTTGCCCTTGAAAGGAACGGCCTCGATGGAAACAAGCGCATCATCGGCGCCCAGGCACCCACTCCCTTCCTATTCAATATCCCGCCGGAATTTGTCGAACGATTCAGGAAGCAGGTTAAGGCCGTGGACCTCATTAACGAGGGATTACCCGACGTCGTGCGGCAGGCTGTCCAAGCCTGCTACCAGGAGCGGCCGACACCCTTTAGGGGCTACATGCTACACGACCCCGGCGCATTTCCAGAGCCGCCTTTGAGCGGCAAGCTAACTTGGCGCGTCACGCACCCAGAAACGGAACCCAAGAGCGAGGAGGAACGGGGGCAGAAGCAGAAGCTCAGCGTCCTGATGGAGAGGGTAAAGAAAGCGGTTGAGGCCAAACGGAAATAAGAAAGGAAATGAACATAATCATGAGTGACGCAATAATGGACCCTGTCAACGAGCGGAAACTGACGAATGTGTTTGAGCGTTATCTGACCGTCTGGGTGGCGCTCTGCATTGTGGCGGGCATCTTGCTCGGCAAAGTGGCGCCGGGTGTGGCGAAGTATCTCGATGGGCTTTCCGTCTTTGTGAATGGTGCACCGGTGGTATCCATTCCCATCGCCATCTGCCTCTTTTGCATGATGTATCCCATCATGGTCAAGATTGATTTTACTTCCGTGATCAAAGCGGGCAAGAGCGGCAAGCCGGTCTGGCTGACTCTGTTTATGAATTGGGCCGTCAAGCCCTTCACCATGTATGCCATCGCGCTGTTGTTCCTGGGTGTCCTGTTCCGGGGCTTTATCGGCACCGAGGCGACGGACCTGGTGAAGATGCCGTTTGGATTGGATCTGGCCGTGGGCGCCATGCACGGTGCGGGAACCGTGGTGCTGGTGGACGGCGTCAAGATGCTGCAAATCCCGCTGTGGCGCAGTTACTTTGCCGGCTGCATTCTGCTTGGAATCGCGCCCTGCACCGCGATGGTGCTGGTATGGGGATATTTGTCCAGGGGCAATGACGGCCTGACCCTGATCATGGTGGCCATCAACTCTCTGTCCATGCTCGTGCTCTATGGCGTGCTAGGCGGGTTTCTGCTGGGCGTTGGCCGCCTGCCCGTTCCCTGGCAGGCCCTGCTGTTATCCATCGTCATCT
>JBDRSI010000043.1:0-3209 GCA_043825055.1 Verrucomicrobiota bacterium | reverse complement strand
TCGCTTGTGAAATCGGTCTCGTGCGCATTCGATTGATGGGTTACAAGTCTCTGAAAGAGTTCGAAGAAAAAACATTAATAATTCTTACTCAAACAACTTGACAGACCACATGCCTGTGTTTCGTGGTTACTCATCCTCCGGGTGAATGAGACAACAGGAAAGCGCGAATATCTGCCGCCAGAAGCAATGGCGCCTGGATCGGCAAGGCATGGCCAAGGCCTTCATAACAACGCCAGTGACTGACGGCTAAAGCGCAGCTCAGCCATTCGCCGGCCTGCCAAGGCACAATACGGTCCTCCCGACCATGCACCACCAAGGTTGGAATAGTCTGTTTCTCCAAGCCATTCCGCACGTCCATTCGTTGAAGATAATCAAGTCCTTGTAGTAATTCGCTGCGGTCCAGCAGGGCAATAGCCAGATTCCGCTGGGCGGCCGCGGGACCACTCTGCGGTGCATGCACCTTATCATAATAGGCGGCCAGCACGTTATTCGGCGTCCGCCGAAGTCCCATGGCCATGGCACGCAGAACAGAGGCGCTTACACCGGGCCCTTCGACCGAGCTCAGGGCAGGAAGCTCATCGTTTCCCGCACTGAACCGCGCAGTGCCGCTGATAACAACAAGTCGCTGTAGCAGTCCCGGATATTCCCGCGCCGTTTCCAGGGCAACAATGCCTCCCATGGACCATCCGATTACGCCAACGCGCCCGCCAAAGGTCGCCAGTAGATTATGCAGACCCATCGCATACCGCGAAAGGCCGGGCGAGCGCGGTAACGCGCCGCTGGACTGGGTTTGCCACAACTCGCCCGTCGAAGTGACCTGAAGGGGATACCCATCCAAGGCTTCTTTCAAGCGGAGCATTGCTTCGCCCGTATGGCCCCAACCGGCAATCAAGATGAGCGGCAGTGCCTTCACAACAATGCCTCAGCCATCTGGGACATATGCCGAAATGGCGCGACACAAGGTCGCGCCCTACGCCGGCAACAGTAGGGCCTCAGCTTGCCTGCCCGCAGTGCTACGCACAACGTTGCAGGCGGGCTGAGGCCACTATTTCCCGCCCACCACGTAACTGAGGAGTTAGATTTCATAGTAGATTTTCCTCCCTCGCGGTGGCCGTCAGAATTTCCGCCGCGCGGTTTAAATCTTCGCCAGTATGCTCCAGGGTGACGGAAAGCCGCAAGCGCGCCGTACCCGCGGGCACGGTGGGCGGCCGGATGGCCGTGGCCAGGATTCCGTGGCTCCGCAGTCGGCGCGCGAGCGCCAGCGTTTTTTGATTATCCCCGATGATGACCGGCACAATCTGGCTGACGGAACCTCCCGTGTTAAAACCGGCCGCCTGGAGGCGCTTGCGAAACACGTCGGCACGGCGAAGTAGATCGGCGCCCAGTCCGGGTTTTTTCTCCAGGATATCCAGAGCGCCCAGAACAGCGCCGGCGCAGGGCGGTGGCAAGCCCGTGCTGAAGATGAATGGCCGCGCGCGGTTCACCAGCCAACGCTTGAGCGTCTCCGATCCGGCTATGAACCCGCCGTAGGCGCCCAGCGCCTTGCTGAGCGTGCCCATGGCCACCGACACGGCCTGCTGGAGGCGCCATTCGCCAATGAGACCCGTCCCTCCGGGGCCCCATACCCCGGTGGCATGCGCTTCATCCACCAAAAGCATGGCACCCTGCTCCTGCGCCACGCGGGCAATATCGCGCAGAGGCGCCAAATCGCCATCCATGCTGAACACGGATTCGGTTAGGATGAGATCGCGCGCGGACGCCGGCTTTTGGCGCACCAGACGCAGCAGGTGATCCACGTCATTGTGTTGAAAACGATGGATCGCGGCGCGGCTGAGGGTTGCGCCATCGAGCAGGCTGGCATGCGCCAACTTGTCGGCCAAGACCCGGTCATGCCGACCGACCAGCGCGGCCACTGTGCCGACAAGTGCAAGGTAGCCGCTCCCGAACACCAACGCCGCCGCATAGCCCTTGAACTGCGCCAGCCGGATTTCCAGCTCCGCGTGACAGGGGAGAGTGCCAACCACCAGCCGCGAGGCCGTGGCGCCGGCGCCCCAGCGCTGCAAGGCGGCCGCCGCCGCCTCTACGACCGCCGGGGCGCGGGCAAGTCCCAGATAATCGTTGCTGGAAAAATTAAGAACGCGCTCCCCCTCCAACATTAATACGCCCGCGCCGAAAGCGCGGCAAGCGCCGGACTTGTCCCGCCAAAGGCGGGAATCCGGCATGACCTGGAGTTGACGCTCCAGCCCCTGCGCGCGGAGCTGGGCCAATTCCGTTTCCATCCAGGTTTCGTCCGTCATGATACCGTCCAGATAGCCGTTGATTAGCACCTTAAAACAAAATTCCAAATTCCAAGTTTCAAATTCCAAGGAAATGCAATCAATTAATGCAAAAATAAAAAACGGAAAGAAAACCAGGATTTATTTTAGCTTAATTGGAATTTGACTATTCCTTGGAATTTGGAACTTGGAATTTCTTAGGTTGTGGACCAACCCGCCTTGGGAAGGATCATCCCACGTCAATCAGACGGTAGCGGGAGAGGCCCACCCCGTGCCGTTCGAGCGCCCGAATTTGCAGGAACGGGTCCTTGCCGTGAATCTGCTCGAGCAAGTGGCGGCCCTTCATCAGCCGGCGGTTGCCGATCAGGCTCCCGGGAATGAAATGCCGCGCTTCAATTGCTTTGAGCGTCGCCGTTTCGATGGCCACCATGTCCCGGGAGGCCATGACCCCTATATCCGGCACGATGTTGGGCGAACTCATGCCCCAGCAGTCGCACAGCATGGAAATGTTCGTCAGCAGGTTGATGTGCAGAATGCGCTGGGGATCGAATGAATCCAGGATGGTCTTGGTCGTCACGGCCAGGCCTTCCTGGAACCGCCGAAAGCCGTCCCGCGCCCTGATTGCCAGCGCCCCGTGCGGACAGGCCGTCACGCAATGGGCGCAGAACCGGCAATCGTGCCAAAAGAACGATACGGCTTTCTTCTTTTTATCCAGGCTGATCGCGCCGGTGTCGCAGGCCTTGACGCACCGGCCGCACAGGCGGCAGCGGTCCTTAATCCAGTCAATGCCGCCGCTGAGAGCATGCAGACGGCCGCGCGTGGTTTTGTCCACACACCCCATGGCAATATTTTTACAAGCGCCGCCGTAACTGCAAACGCCGTGCCCCTTGATATGCGAAAAATTGATCAGGCAGGGCGCGTCCCAGATCACAC
>JBDRSI010000042.1:0-2130 GCA_043825055.1 Verrucomicrobiota bacterium | reverse complement strand
TAATATTCTAATAAATGATATTGCTGATTATGAAAATTCTGCACGCGAAACAACAAATACGTGTCATTAATGAGAAAATACAGCAAATATGGTAAATGTTTCAACTCTTGTGGCTTGAGCCGTTCATAGCCCACTCCATCTTGCTTGGGCGACTTGTCCGCCATAGTCTGGCAACCGTAAACCGCTGAACTGTTGAACTCGATAACCTGAATAGATACATTGGCATAGTTATTGCTTATTGTTAATTGGTTTGGTATAAATGCAGACAACACCATAAACCAAGAAAGGAGGTGAAAGGCAATATTTAAAGGGTAGATGATCCCGACCTCCCGGAGAGTCGGGACGAGATGAAACGAAACAGTCCAATTAAAAAAGATCCCGATCCCGACTCACAGAGGTCGGGAAGAGTCGGGATTAGGAGATAAGAAAATGAAAAAAGGTTTCACATTAGTAGAAATTATGATCGTGGTGGCGATCATCGGCCTGCTGGCCGCGATCGCGATTCCATCGTTTATGCGGGCGCGTTTGACCTCCCAGCAGAACGCCTGCATTAACAACCTACGCCAGATTGAAGCGGCCAAGGACCAGATAGCGCTGGAAACCGGATTGACCAATGGTGCAACGATTGCCGGTAATAGCGAAGGCTTCGGGTCAATTTCTCCTGACTATATCAAGGCGTTTCCGCTTTGTCCAGCGTCGACTACTATCACTAACGCCACCCGGACAGCGGCATTATCGGCAAGTGACTATAATGTGAACACTATTGGCAGCAATGCCACGTGCAGCATTGTGCCGGCAACGCACGTGCTCCGCTAAGACGACGAAATCATTCGGTGACGAGCTCCACCCCATGGGGGGTGGGGCTCTTTTTTGGTAATCGTGTCGGTGAGAACGATGTCATTCCCGCTCCGTGTCAAAGCATGGGGTAAACTCCAGCGGGAATCCGGTTCCTTTCTGTCATTCCCGTGCAAACGGGAATCCAGTTCCGTTCTGGCTACTTCTGGATTCCCGCGTTCGCGGGAATGACATATGCATAACACGGTCTTTATCAGAATGGCTAAAAATTTCAAATATTTTTGATTAGAATTCTTTATGCAACCCAATACATTCAAAACATTGGTGGTTAAGACCCGGACTGTCCGGCGATTTTATCAGGCCCATTGGGTCAAGCACGCCGACCTGTTGGACTTAGTGAACCTGGCGCGGCTTTCAGCCTCCGGCGGCAATTTTCAGCCCCTGAAATTTATCCTGTCCTGCAACCCGAAGCGCAATGCCCGGATCTTCCCCTGCCTGGCTTGGGCGGGCTATCTCAAGGCGTGGGGCGGCCCGGTCGAAGGTGAGCGGCCTGCCGCGTATATTGTTATCCTGGGCGACACCACGATCCGGCGAGAGTTCGGCTGTGATCACGGCCTTGCCGCCCAGAGCATCATGCTGGGCGCCACCGCAAAAGGCTTAGGCGGCTGTATCATCGGCTCCATCAAAAGGGAACGTTTGCGCAAAGTGTTGGCCATTCCGGGTGAATACGAAATTCTGCTTGTGCTGGCGTTAGGCCGGCCCTTGGAAAAGGTTATCTTGGAAACCGTCCAAGCCGGTGACATCAAATACTGGCGGGATGCCAAGGGCCACCATCACGTGCCCAAGCGGTCTATGCAGGAGATTGTGCTGATGTAACCCCTATATCCGCGCGCAACGACACGTGGCTCCGGGTTGACAAGACCGGATCAATGCCGTAAGGTTGTTAAACGAACGGAAAACCATGCGCCATGGTTTTAACCTTCCGTCGAAAGGTAAAGGCATGAAGATCCTGGCCCTGGCGGCGCATCCGGACGATATCGAATTCATGTGCGCCGGCACGTTGATTTTGCTTAAAGAGCGGGGACACCAAATAGCGCTGGCCACGGTCAACAACGGTTCCTGCGGCTCGGCCACCCTGCCGCCGGACGAGATTGCCCGCATTCGCGCGCTCGAGGCGCACCGTGCGGCGGAACTGATCGGCGCCACGTTCGACTGCGCCGGCATCCCCGACCTGGAATCCGTGTTTGACAATCCCACGCGTCGCAAGGTCTCGGAGCTGATGCGGCGCGCTCAGCCTGATATCGTCTGCACCCATTTTCCGGGCGATTACATGCC
>JBDRSI010000041.1:0-2961 GCA_043825055.1 Verrucomicrobiota bacterium | reverse complement strand
ACCTGTCCGTCTTAGTCAATTCAACCATGGGCGAGCCGGATTACCGGCGACGCCACGGCTTGGTAACCGTGCGTTCTGAAATTAGCAACCGGTACGGAACACGGACGGCGTTCTCGGAGGAAGTTCCTGAATACCAGGATCTCGTGATCGCCACGCAAACCATGCCGCCTGAAGATTGGGTGCGAACGCGCTCATTCGCTTGGATGGCAATGTTACTCCACTTCGATAAGTTGTTGCAGATTCCATTTGTTCTCTTGAACACGGTCGAGGGCCTCGGGTATAGAACGCTCATTGAAACGTTCATGGTCCGGTCTTCTGCAACATACCCTATAGTCGCAGGAATCGAGACTTTCTTTAACGAAAAAGCGCGCGATATCCAGCGCGGTAATCCAGAATACTGCCATACGCCGCAATGGCTTGACATGTGGTGGATGGCGGACGAGTTTATGGTAATTAAGTTGTGTTATGAAAAACAGCTGGACGGATTCTACTGCGAAGCGGGTTGTCTGTTGCGGAAGTTGCTGGCGGAACAGGGCGTGCAGGCGCTGTGGCTGGACGATGCCTTGGCCTTGAATCGGAACATGCTCAAGCTGCCGTTCCAGAACGATGTCTTGGATCTGACAACCAGCTTTAATATTTGGGAGCATTATCAGTCTGTCCTCAAAGGGCATCCTGTACCGCTCAAGTCGCAGAAGCGCCGCTATCGGGTTGATCGGACGACGCCACAATGGAAGTCATGGGACGATTGGTTGCGCGATGTGATCTGGCTTGGGAACAAAACGCGCTCCTATATTTACGATTGTGCAGTGTTATGAACTATCGACCGCTGGGTTCAACGGGATTTAAGGTATCGGAAATCGGGTTCGGCGCATGGGGATTGGGCGGCGACCAGGGGGGGGCGCGCGCCTACGGGCCCACGGACGATCGCGAGTCCATCGCCGCCCTGCAACGCGCCCTGGATCTCGGAATTACATTATTCGATACCTCCGACTTTTACGGGTTCGGTCACAGCGAATTCGTGATCGGCCAAGCTTTCAAAGGACGCCGGGAGAAGGCGATTCTGGCCAGCAAGGTTGGATTTCTTGATGCAACAGGGCTACAAGATTTTTCGCCCGCACATATCCGCCAGTCGCTGGACGGCACCTTGCAACGTCTCGGCACGGATTTTCTTGATATCTACCAGTTACATAGTCCGGCAATTGAGACCTTGGAGCGCAATCCGGAAGCGCTTGAGACGATGAAACGTTTTAAGCAGGAAGGACACATCAGAAGTTATGGCGTTTCCGTGCGGTCTCCGGATGATGGACTAAGACTACTACGTTATTGTCCGGTTGACTGCATCCAGGTTAATTTCAATCTTACGGATCAGCGGGCATTGCATAACGGTTTGTTTGATTTATGCTCTGAAATGGGAGTCGGCGTGATCGTAAGAACGCCGCTTTGTTTTGGATTCTTAACCGGGCAATACGCGGATAAAAACAAACTGGCCGAGTCAGATCATCGCCGCAAATGGCCGCAGGAACAAATCAAACTTTGGCACAAGGCATCGGCCTTGTTCCGAAAGTCGGTCATGGATCCGCCGGGTCAGACTCCGGCGCAAGCGGCCTTGCGCTTCTGTTTGTCATATGCGGCGGTTAGCAGCGTGATCCCGGGAATGCTAACGGTGTCCCAGGTCGAGGAAAATGCCGTTGCCAGTGACTGGGGCCCTTTGCCGACTGATGCGGTGTCGGATATTCAGTCCATTTATGCGACGCACGATTTCATGGTTAAGTGCTGAGCGGTGTCAGGAGCGGCCTGCCCTACATAGCTTTAGCGAAGTAGGGGCTGTCTCCGTCGGAGACGGATTTGCCTATGGCTCGCCATGCGCCATGCGTGGTATGAGAAAAAAGGTGAAAAAAGCGTTGACATGCTAAATGGGGAGGGGTATCATAAATCGTTTTATTGGAACAGATTGGGAGGAGCATATGCATGTGGTCTCTCGTTTTGTGACCGAAAACACGTATGCGATCAGACGGCTCCAGCCCTTTTGTTGGGGCTTCCTGATTCGACCCGCAAGGCCGACGCCATGAAACGCAACCGATACATAGCTCTCCGTCTCAAGCTGATCGTGCGACTGGCGTGCAATGGCAAGCTCACGATCACGAAGCTGGTTAATGCCGCCACCTGTTTCCTCACCTACGCCTTGCGTAGGCGCCATTCCGCTCGCTATCCGATGTTGATCAACTTCGAGACGGGAAACGAATGCAACTCGAATTGCCTGTTTTGCCGAGACGAGCATGGAGCCATTTACGATGCAAACCCGCGCGGTACCGGAGAACCGATTTCCAAGGGGGAACTACCGTTCGACGTATATGCCGACATACTTCAGCAGGTCCATCGGCATCTAATGTTGGCCGTTCTCTATGCCAACGGGGAACCGCTCATGTACAAGGACTTGTTTCGGGCCATCCGACTGGCCACCGAATCCCGTGTGGCGACGATGATCGCCACCAACGGCATCCTCTTGACTGAAGCCAATAGCACCCGATTGCTCGATGCCGGACTGGATTTCATCAAAATCGCCATTAGCGGGTTCACCCCAACCACCTATCGCGTCCAACATCGTCGGGGCGACATTGACCAGATCAAGCGCCACATCGAAACGCTGGTTCGCTTAAACGCCCAACGAGGTTCGCCCATGCTGATCGTGCTGGACTATATTTTATACCAGCACAATCGGCACGAACTGCCTATCGTGCGCGCGTTTTGCAACACGCTGAATCTTATGCTGAATATCCGGCCGGGCAACATCCGCGGCCTGGAGGAATCGGAGCCGGATCTTCAACGGGCGTTATCGCCGTCACGCCGCTATCCGCCGTGCGACTGGCTATGGAAAGTACTGACGGTCAACTGGACCGGCGACATCTTTCCGTGCTGCGATTTCTGTTTATGGAGCGGCGCCAAGCCCTACGAGCGGTATCA
>JBDRSI010000040.1:0-3460 GCA_043825055.1 Verrucomicrobiota bacterium | reverse complement strand
CATGACGCCAAGAGTCCGTTCAAGCCCCTGACTCCGGACTATTGTGTCAGCGCCTATCAGCGCCCGGACGGCCAGTGCCTGCTCATCATTTCCAATTTCGGCAAAACCGGGCCGGTCACCGGCAAAATCAAACTGGAAGTGCCGGTCAAGTCAGCGACCAACGCGCTCACGCTCCAGCCCTTGTCCCTGCACGACGGCATACTTGAGGTGCCTTGCGGCTTCGAGCAGATGCGCTTGGTACGGCTACAGTAAAGCTCCCTGCGGCAAGCCGCGGGGCATCTTTGCGGAACCCTTTTTAATGAATGTTCCGAAGATGACCGGGTGCGAAAACCATCCGCGATTTATTCCAAACGACAAACCTCCAGCCTGTGGAATGACCCGCCCCGCTCAACGCTTCACGCTTTTAAGACCCCCGCCAACCGGAAGAAATTGACGAGGATCGTTCGGCCCTCCATATAGGGCTTTTCCCAGCGTTCGGCGTGGAATTGCATGCCGTATAACAGCCGCGCACCATGCCGGATCATTTCATAGGTACAGTCCGCGCTTTTCGCCAGATGGATAAAGCCCCTCGGCAGTTTTTTGACCTCGCACCGATGGCTTTCGCGAACACGGATACGCCGGCCCAAACCCGCAAAGATCGGATCCGTGCGTAGAATGTCCGCTTCCACAAAAGCATCCGCATAATAATAGCCCGGATGGCCCTTGACGGCACCGGTATCCGGCTCCCCAAAGCGGCATTTGCGCATTGGTTCATCCGGCAACCGGCGGACCTTGCGCAGATCCCGATTAAAGCAATGGCCAATCAACTGGTGGCCCTGGCAGATGGCCAGAAGCGGGATGGATGTAGTGTGTAGGAGATTGTTAAGCCCGTATAAATCCGACACACGGATCGTCGGCCAGGGATCCGGGGAGCCGGTGATAATGATGGCTTGGGGATTGACGGCGTTCACGCTAACGGGAGTCGCATCCGCATAGTGCATCGTTAAAACCGGCTTAGCGGTCAACTGCTCCACCCGGCGTTTAAGACCGGTGGCTCCGTCCCGCTGGTCATAGTCCTTCCGGTTCCGCATGCTGATCACGAGAATCATTGACCAGCCCCACTTTTCGAGCCCGGGAGAGAGTTGGTTTGCATCTGTTGTTGATCACAGATCATGAGTCCGGGTTTGTCCATCGAAGGCCTGCCAACAAATGGCGTACCTGGCAGGAGTTGAACCTGCAACCTTCTGATCCGTAGTCAGATGCTCTGTCCAGTTGAGCTACAGGTACACCGGAAGCTAAAAAATATAGCATCCGAAGGTAATTGCAAGCAGAATCAACGGATGGACCGAAGTTGCGAATTGACTCATATGAATAATCCCATAATAATATGAACATTAATTTTGGTAACAGCGGCCTGGTTCATGTTAACATTCATACGGGCTTTAAGGATCCGTCCTTACCATTCGGCGGCTGGAAGGAGTCCGGATTCGGCCTGCCGGAGAACAGCCGGACAGGACTGGAATTCTTCCTCGATCGCAAGGCGGTTTACTTGCGCGGCCTGACTTAATACGGCGGGGGTCTGCCCAAAGGATGCTGGGTCAGGAATTGCGCTCACTATTTATAATCAGTCATTATGAATAATACGAACATCCTTGATTGCATCAACCTTCATCAAGTGTCGGTGGACGGATTGATCGGTCAACATCTGGCATTGACGTGGCGGAACAATCTGCTGGCGCTGGACTGGGAAAATGATTTTCTTGCGCCCTTCCGCGAGAAGAAAGGCAGCGGTGGCGAATACGTCGGGCTGGGCAAGACATTGGACGGGCTTGTGCGGTTTGCGGCACACACGTTAAATCCAAAACTGTTGGAACTGCGCAAACATGTTCTCGAAACGCTCCACGAAGCGCAGGGAACCGATGGATATCTGGGCACCTACCAGGCCCGGAAGCGGATCACATCCCTTTGGGACGTGCATGAGCAAGCCTACATCCTGTATGCGTTGATTTCGGACTGGCAATACTTTCGTGACGAACAGTCGCTGAATGCCGCGCGAAAACTCGGCGATCACCTTGTCGCCGCTCTCTGCACGGCGCCGTTGACAGCAATCGGCAACGAATCCTGTATTGAGTTAGCCACATTGGGGCTGGATCGGGCACTGTTAGCGCTGTATTGCGCGACGCAGGACGGTCGCTACCTTGAATTCTGTCTAAACGTCTTGAAACTGGCCGAGTGGCATTTGCCGATTGTCGAGGGACGGCACGGGAAGATCGAAGGCCATGCCTACGCCTATTTAACCAAATGCCTGGCGCAGCTGGATCTTTACGAAATCACCGGCGACACGCGTTTGCTGGCGCAGACTCGACGCGCACTGGAGTACCTGCGTCGCAAGGGCGGCCTGGTGATCACGGGATCATGCGGTCAGAGCGAGTGCTGGCACTCCGACCAATCGGGCACGGGCGACCTTGGGGAAACGTGCGCCACGGCCTACCTGATTCGGTTGCTGCACCGATTACTGCAACTGGAAGGCGCGAGCGTGTACGGCGACTGGATGGAGCGCACAATCTACAACGCGCTTTTCGCCGCGCAGTCCCCCGACGGCAGGAAGCTTCGCTACTACACGCCGTTCGAGGGCAAGCGCGTCTATTGGGACAAGGACACGTATTGCTGCCCCGGCAACTTCCGCCGTATCATGGCGGAACTGCCGGAGATGATTTACTACAAGCAACACGATGGCCTGCTCGTAAATCTGTACACGTCTTCCCACGCGACGGTGACACTGGCCAATGGCCTGTCACTGCAAGTCCACCAGGAGACGGACTACCCGAATTCAGGCCAAGTAATGGCGCGCTTGACGCCGAGCATGCCGCACAAGTTCACCGTTCGCTTGCGTATCCCCGGTTGGTGTCGGCAATTCACGGCAAGCGTGAACGGCGCTTCAATTCCTCCCGGCTCGCAACGGGGTTTCCTGTGCATCGAGCGCGAGTGGCGGAGAGACGATACAATTGCTTTGAACCTGGAGATGCCGTGGCGGCCAATTCGCGGCTTCCACAAGCAAGACGGACGCGTGGCCATGATGCACGGCCCAATGTTGTTTTGCCTGAATCCTGCGCGCAATCCTGATCTTGTTCGCCAAGACCTGAGTGCCATCACCATTAATCCCGCAACGATTAAGACGAATGCCGCCGACAACGCGGTATGGCCTGACGGACTTGTCTGCCGTCTGGAGGCGTCCAGTCCAGGTTCGAACAGCCTGAACGTGACTTTGACCGAGTTTGCCGATCCAGACGGAGAGGCGACTTATTTCCTTTGTGACGAGCTAAACACGGCTATGGCGGACGAACTGCTGGAAAAAGCATGAACCCACTCAGATGCCAATTGACAGCCCCCCCGACGACGTGATAGCGTTCTGACCAATTCAACAAAATCCCCGTTTGATTTCGTACCGCTTTTTTCGGGGCGTAGCGCAGACTGGTAGCGC
>JBDRSI010000039.1:0-4734 GCA_043825055.1 Verrucomicrobiota bacterium | reverse complement strand
CGTTAGTTGGGATCACGGTCTTCAACTGACCGGTGTAGTCGTAGCCCGCGTCCGGTTTCATATCCCAGGTGTCCGTGTGCGACATACCGCCCCACAAGAAGATCTGGATGACCGACTTGGCCTTGGCTTTAGATGGCTTGGGAGCTTGGGGCGGTTGCGTGTCGTCCGCCAAGGTCTGAAAACTCAGCCGGTTGGCCAGCAGCAGCCCGGCCGTGACGATAAGACTGCGACGCATTGCCTCACGTCTGGAAATTGGCGTGCCGTGCATGCCCGCGGGATCAGAACTCGGCGACTTGTTCTTTGAACTGTGTTTCGTGCTCATGTTTTCAGTTTCCTCTGGCCATGCCGGAAACGTGGCGGCACCCCTGTCAATGCCGGTAAATAAATTCATCACTGTTGATCAACGCCCAGACGAGGTCAATCCAGGCCTCACGCCCTTTTACCACGCCTGACTTGGCATATGCCTCCGCGTTCTTCACTTCGTCATCCGTCGGGAAACGCGAAAGGATCGTCAGGTAAAGATTCTCCATGATCTCCTGCCTCTTGCGGTGGGCGCCCATGATTGCCTTCAGCTTGGGGCTCTCTTGAAGCTTGCGCTGGATATGGCTCGAATTCAGCATGTGCATCCGCTGGGTGGGCGACGGACGATTGACGCGCTCGTTTTCCATACCAGTGGCGCGGGCCGGACGACCAAACAAATCCAGGAAAGGACTGGTGATGCTGCCGTCCGGCAGCGCAATCGCGGGCTTGTTATCCGGAATAAAGGTGAATGGCTCCGGAATGGCGCTGGTGTACGGGTCCGTCGTGCCGGTGACCTTGTTGATGGCATCAATCAGCACCTCCGCATCCAACTGGCGCAGCGGGTAGAAAGCAAAATTAGCCTCCCCCCGGGAATCATCGGGCTTTGGGTTGATGGAGGAAAGCTGGTAGGTTCTTGAGGTCAGGATCAGCCGATAGACGTGTTTTATGTCGTATTTGTTCGCGACAAACTCTTTCTGCAGATAGGCCAGTAGCGCGGGATTGCTTGGCGGGTTGTCGGGCCGGATATCGTCCGGCTCATGAATAATACCGCGCCCCAACAGCCAGGACCAGATACGGTTCACGATGTTGGCGGTAAACCAAGCGTTCTTCGGGGTAATCAACCAGTCGGCAAAAACCTCCCGCGGATCCCGGTTCGGGGGTAACTTCTTGATCTTGGTCCCATCCGGAAAGATGGCCACTTGCGGCACACTGCGAACAGGCTTCGCGACCACCACTTGTGCCACGGCATTTGCAGCCTGTTTGGTTACATTGTTGTTAATCCGCGCGAGGTCCTCCTTGTTGGGATCCCAGAAAACAATTTCCTCCTTCCACTCCCTGGTGGGCTTGTAACTGATTTGCGAGAAAAAGACCGCCATGCCTGGCAAGTAGTTTTTCGGCCAGGACTCGGCCCGCGCCCCCATGAATGTCAAAGCCACGGTTGTCGCGATGCCTTCCGGTGTCTTGTTCTGCATGGCGCGATAGAAGTTGACCTGTCCGACGCGGAAATTACTGCCATTCGCCGTGAGCATCTCACGGACAAACTGGTCATACGGTTTATTATCCCTGATGGATGCCCTGATCCAGTGGTGATACGCCTGCGCCGCATTGGGCCACAGGTTGATGGGGAACTCGGCCTTGACCCGCAGGAGGTCGCTCCATTTCATCGCCCAGTAATCGGCAAACTCCTCCCGCTCCAGCAGCCGATCAACCAGGACGGAGCGTTTGTCCGGGTCCGGGTCCTGGATGAACTCTTTCACGTGTTTCGCGGTGGGCAGCGTGCCGATCACATCCAAAAAGGCGCGCCGGACGAACACCGCATCGGAGCAGATGGATGGGCGCATACCCAACTTCGACAACTTGCGGTAAACGAATTTATCGATCGGGCTTTCCGGGGTCGTACAGACAGAACTTTCAAAAATGTTTTGCTCCGGCCCCGATTCCGCAACTCCGCCCAGGGCCGCCAAGAAGAACACTGCCGAAATAAATAAAGTCTTCATCCCGGATTGTTGATAAGAAATTAATTTTTTGGGGAACAATTCTGAAGCTCTGACTTCAGCGCTTTTGTCCCAGTTATTAAGAAAATTTTAACCCAAGCATGGCCGCATGGCAAGGATTTTGTCTTTTTTTCGCATGGTATCCCGGGAAAGACATGCTGTGCTTCCAAAAACTGCCTTTAGAAATTGACATTCCGGCCCGCTCCATTTACTTTACCCACCATGAAAACCGTTTCTTGCGTGCCATGCCTAGCTCACAATAGCGACGCATGGATGCCGGACAAGGGACCTCCGCCCGCAGAGGCCGAAAAGCAATTTATTATCTGATCCCGTCCCGATCAGGCGATGAATTAGGAAAAGGTTGTAGCGCATGTCAATCCAACGGGCAATATTTCTAGCACTGTTGGTGCTGGCGTTGACACACAGCAGCCGCGCCGAGGACATCAAAATGAATCAACTGACTCCCCAAGAAGAACGCGTCATAGTGCACAAGGAAACCGAGGCACCTTTCACGAATGAGTACAACAACTTTCACGGCAAGGGCACCTATGTGTGCCGACGGTGCGGCACAGCGTTGTACCGGTCGGATTCCAAATTTGATTCGGGTTGCGGATGGCCCAGTTTTGACGATGAAATCCCTGGTGCGACGCGGCGTCAGCCGGACACCGATGGAATGCGGACAGAAATCCTGTGTGCAAAGTGTAGCGCGCACTTGGGTCACGTTTTTTCCGGGGAGCGGCTAACACCAAAAAACACGCGCCACTGCATAAACTCAATTTCACTTAAGTTTGTCCTGGACGATGCAACGCCCGCAACCAATGCCGCAGCCGTACCAACGACAACGAGGTCGTCCATACCGCTGCCACGCTCCGCCCCTGATCCCGCGCCCAACACTGCGACGGCCATCTTTGCCGGTGGGTGTTTTTGGGGCGTTGAATACTATTTTAAGCGGGCAAAGGGCATGCTTTCGACGCAGGTGGGTTATGTGGGCGGCCATGCTGATAACCCCACCTACAAGCAGGTCTGTAACGGCATGACCGGCCATGCCGAGGCAGTGCGGGTAACCTATGATCCCGCGCAGACGACCTATGAGAACATGGCAAAACTGTTCTTTGAGATACACGACTCGACCCAGGTGAACCGGCAGGGGCCTGACATTGGCACACAGTACCGGTCCATCGTGTTTTACCAAAGCGACCAGCAGAAAACGACGGCCGAAAAGCTCATCGAAATCCTGAAGGCCAAGGGGTATAACGTGGCCACGCAGGTGGTGCCCGCCGACACCTTCTGGCCGGCCGAGGACTACCACCAGCAGTATTACGAGAAGAACGGCAAGTTCCCATACTGCCACGTTTACAAGAAGCGGTTCTGAACAGTAGAGAAACAAGTGAAGTTCGGGTCACCCCTATGAGCCTGTCCGATAAAGGATGGCTAGCGGACTCCTTGCCTTGGTGTGGTTTGGTGTACTTTTATCAACCGCACTATATCACACCAAGGCCGTCCGCTTCTCATCAAACCAGTCCTGACGCAGTTGGGAACAAGGAAGAGCCGTTGGCCGAGGGAATACAAACAATTTTTTGAGTCGGTGTGGGCGAAAAAGGATGATGATTTTGTGGCACTACTGAAAGGATCGGCATAAGTGATAGACGGGGGTCTGACCTGCAACCATTGAGTGAACGTGATTTTGCTCGACTCATTGATCTTATCAGATCCAGAACTGCCGGTCCAAGTTGCGATACCCTTCGACTCCGCTCAGGGCAGGCTGAATGGCCGGTAGTAATGTTCTTAAATCCAAAACTGCCTATCAAGGTTCCTGTATTGAATGGCCTCGGAGACGTGCTCGGTCTGTATGTCCGGGGAAGCGGCCAAATCGGCAATGGTGCGGGCCACCTTGAGGATGCGGTCGTAGGCCCGCGCGCTGAAATTAAGCTCCGTGATGGCCATTTTTAACTGGGCCTGGGCATCGGGCTTTAATTGGCAATGCTTGTGCAGTTCCTTCGTCCGCATCCCCGCATTACAGCGCACTTTGCGCAGACCCTTGAACCGCTCCTGCTGGGCCGCACGCGCGGCCAACACGCGCTCCCGAATAACCGCCGAGGGCTCACCCGTGCCGGTGGACGCCAGCTCTTGGTAGCGGACCGATGGCACCTCGATGTGAATATCAATCCGGTCAAGGAGCGGCCCGGAAATCTTGTTGCGGTAGTTCTGAATCTGCAAGGGCGTGCAGCGGCAGTTGTGTTTTGAATCTCCGTAATACCCGCAAGGACAGGGATTCATCGCCGCCACCAGCATGAAGTCACAGGGAAACGTCAAGCTGGCCGAAGCCCGTGAAATAGTCACCGTTCCATCTTCGAGTGGTTGACGCAGGACCTCCAGCACGTTGCGGTGAAACTCGGGGAGTTCGTCCATGAACAGCACGCCGCGATGCGCCAGGCTAACCTCGCCCGGCATGGGATGCGCGCCGCCGCCCAAGAGGCCGGCGTCGGACACGGTGTGATGCGGTGAACGGAATGGACGCCGGGTTACCAGGGCCTGGCGCGGCGGCAGGGCACCGGCAATGCTGTGAATTTTGGTCGTTTCCAAAGCTTCTTCCAACGACATAAGCGGCAAGATCGAAGGCACGCGCTTGGCTAACATGGTCTTGCCGGTGCCCGGCGGCCCGATCCTGTGACGGTTATGCCCTCAGGCCACGGCCACCTCGATCGCCCGCTTGGCATGT
>JBDRSI010000038.1:0-2908 GCA_043825055.1 Verrucomicrobiota bacterium | reverse complement strand
TGCCTGCGAGGATGTGCTGTAGGGCTTCAAGCAATATTGGCATTGGTTCACGCTTGGAAACATAGCCAATTGCTCCTGCCTGCAAAGCACGTCTCAACGTAGCGGCATCCTCGTGCATGGAGTAGATAAGAATATGAATATCTCTCTCCACGAGAGGAGCTATAAGATCCAGCCCGCTCTCTCCACAAAGGCTCAAATCCACCACGACCAGGTTCGGCTCACAAGTTTCCAGGGCTTGCACAGCCTTTTCCAGGTTGGTTGCCGTGCCACAAACCTCATGGCTGTTCCGTATGAAAATAGTCTGCAGGGCATCAAGAATGGAGGGATGGTCATCCACCAGGAATATCCGCATCCCCTGGGCCGGAGTTGAGATCATGATTTTATCCCATCGCGCCGTGCGTGCATGTTGGTATTGTAAGGGACTGTGTCCATAGGGATTGTCCCGCCCTCCCTCGCATCTTCCATCGAGAGATCAAGCACTCCCCGCCTGGCCCTGGGCATGACCGATTCGCCGTCAGAACATCTGTAAAGAGCAAAGAGCGAAAAGGCGTTGAGCCGCTCTTAAAACTCACACCATGGCATTGTTTAAAAAAGCACCAAGGCTAACAGCTAGCATCGAAGCACATTGATTGCAAGACGGGGTTTGTCCAAAAATTTATCAATAAAAACAAACTATTGCCAGAAAAATTCCCCATGTGGGGGATTCCCCGTACAGACCTGAAGTTCGGCATGGACTATATATTTAATATTATTTCAAACGAACATGTAACTCGTTTGAATCTATAGCCAAATACACAAGCCTTTGAACTTTGCAGGTGCCAATACATGATCACGTTTTTCCCATTTGCTCTCAGGCGGTTGCCCCATGATATTTTTGTTGCAACCTTGCTGACATGGTCTTTGCTGTTGCTCACTGTTCCGGCCCACGCCGCGACTCCGGCCGAGATCGATGCCGCCAACCGCGAGGCGCAGCGCATTCAGAATGAGCAACAGGAGCGCATGCAACAGCAGCTGCTCAAGGATTCCAATCGTGGCACGCAGACAACGCCGTATGCATTGCCGGAGGTCCAGGCACCGAGTCTGCAAAAAAGTGGTGTGTGCCGGGATATTCAGGAAATTGTGCTCAACGGGGTTACACTTCTGCCGGAGAGCGTCAAAAACAGCCTGACGGCCCCCTATCTGAACAAATGCCTCTACGTGGAAGATATCGAGAAGCTTCTCGGTGAAATCCTCAAGGCATACATAGATCGGGGGTATATCGCCGTGCGCCCCTATGTCCAGGCGCAGGATTTGAACAAGGGGCGGCTTGAAATCCTCATTGTCGAAGGCAAGGTCGAGCGGCTCATCCTCAAGGACGGCGACAAGAAGAGCGTGAATCTCACGACGGCTTTCCCCTTCATTCCGGGAGAACCGCTGAATTTGCGGGATATCGAGCAGGGGTTGGATCAGGTCAACCGTCTGCAATCCAATAGCGCCACCATGGAAATAAGCCCTGGAGAAGGAGCGGGCGCCAGCGTTGTCACCATCACCAACACCCCGTCCTTTCCCCTTTCCATCTCCGGCACCATAGACAATCTGGGCGGTCTTTCGACAGGTCGTCATCAGGGGAGCGTCACCGCAGGTCTGGACCATCCGCTGTCGCTCAATGATTATCTGAACTATACGCACAAGAATACGCTCTTCGAGGACGCAGAATTCCATGATTCCGATTCCGACAGCCTCTACTATTCGCTGCCGTTCGGCTATTACGGAGTCCAGCTTTTTTATAGCAACTCCAGCTATCGTTCTCCCGTCAAAACCAGCACCAAGACCCTCGTCGCGCGCGGTACCAACGAGACCTTTCGTGGCGAGCTGGATTGGGTCGCCTACCGCGATCAGAACCAGAAATTGTCCACGCTCATTGCCATCAACACAAAAAATTCCAAGAACTACCTTGATGGTGAATTCCTGCAAGTCTCAAGCCGCAAGCTGACTATTGTGGATGTGGATGCCAACTGGTTTTCCCGCTTTCCCGGATTCATAGTCAACGGCGGAATCGGATGGAGCAAGGGTCTCACGGATTTCGGCGCACTCAAGGACGTGGATGGCGCGCCGACCTCCTCCCCGCAGGCGCAAGGATCAAAATTCAGATATTCCGGCGGCGTGACCGTCCCCTTCGACGTGATGGGGCAGGGCATGACTTTCAGCAGCCAGCTTTCCGGACAGTTCGCGCTGGTGCCGCTGTACGGATCGGAGCAACTGACCGTCGGCAGTTTTTACACCGTACGCGGTTTCAACCGAAACAGCCTGTCGGGTGATCGCGCCCTGTATGTCCGCAACGAAATAACCACATCCCTGCCCACTATCCCATTCATCGGCATTACGCCGAGACCGTTCATCGGCTTTGATATGGGCCGCATAGAACAATTCAAGACCACCAATGACGCCGAACTCTCGGGTGCGGCACTCGGTATCCGCTTTGCCGGCAAATATGTATCGGGCGAGTTGTCCGCTGCGAAATCCATAGCCGTCCCGACCGCCATCGAGAGGGAACCGGTACAATTTTCTGCGACCATGACCGTGAGCTTTTAAGGAGCCCCTTATGACTATTGCGATGGGACACACCATGATGCGTCAAATCAGGATTCGGAAGATGAGTCAAAAGTGCATGGATCTCGGATTCAGATCACTGGTCTGGTTCCTGTGCTTCCTGCTCCTGTGCCCTCCCCAGATGGTTCTGGCGGCAGACCCGGTTCCGTCCGGTGCAACGAATACCACCGTGACCCCCGCCGGGAATGGCGTACCCGTGGTCAACATCGCCACACCCAACGGCTCCGGCATGTCGCATAACGCATTTACGAACTATAATGTCGATCCGCATGGCCTGGTGCTGAACAACGGCGATATGAGCGAAGCGTTTCGCCAGTCC
>JBDRSI010000037.1:0-2780 GCA_043825055.1 Verrucomicrobiota bacterium | reverse complement strand
TCAGACGCTTATAGCCACCAAGGCTGCCCGGATGCTCATCGCCTCTCGGGGAACTCCTGTTTTAGAGTTTGGACTGAGGAGGGCGCAGGGGATTGACGGCGCGCTCACCGCGAGCCGGGCGGCTTATATCGGCGGCTGTGCAGCGACTTCAAACGTTCTCGCCGGAAAATTGTTTGGCATACCGGTGCGCGGCACGCAAGCGCACAGCTGGGTGATGGCTTTTGATGACGAAGCCGCAGCTTTCAAAGCCTATGCCAAGGCTATGCCGAATAACTGCATTTTTTTGGTGGACACGTTTGATACTCTCGAAGGCGTTAAAAGGGCGGCCAAGATCGGTAAATGGCTTCGTCAACAAGGGCATGAGATGATCGGAATCCGCCTTGATTCCGGCGATTTGGCGCATTTAAGCATTGCCGCCAGAAGAATTCTGGATGCGGAAGGCTTTCCGAAAGCCATAATTGTCGCCAGCAACGAATTGGACGAGGAGACAATTGCCAATTTTAAAAAAAAGGGCGCACAAATAGCCGTGTGGGGGGTCGGCACCAAATTGATTACCGCTTATGACCAGCCGGCCTTAGGCGGAGTTTATAAGCTTTCGGCCATCCGCGAACCGGGTGGAGCGTGGAAGTATAAGGTAAAGCTTTCCGAGGAGAAAGAAAAAGTTTCCAATCCCGGAATTCTTCAGGTGCGTCGCTATGCAGAAGTTAATCAAGCGATAGCCGATGTTATTTATGATCGCAAAACGGATTTAAGCAAGGGTTGTGTCATGGTTGATCTCCACGACATAACGCGCCGACAAACTCTGGCCGCCAAACATGATTGCATAGATTTGCTTGTTCCGGTCTTCCGTAAAGGCATGCGAGTATATCCAAGCATTACGATAGAAGAGATAAAAGAAAACGTACGGCGAAATCTTGATTGTTTTCAGGCCGGAATCAAGCGGCTTATTCATCCAAAACAATTTCCGGTCGGACTTGAAAGGTCTCTTCATGTCCTAAAAACCAATTTGATCCGCAAAACGACGGCGTCCTGATTGGATGGTCGCATTCCGCAAGGCCGCGTCAATCCGTTCCAAATGAGCCGCCAGTTGATTCCTGTTCATTGGCAACAAGTTAATGAACCGGGATATTGATGACAAATCATTTAGTGTCATTCGCCGGCCGGTTGGCTACACAGGGGCAGACTCAGGATGAATGTAGTGACCTCGTTCCGGGAACTGTCCAACACGAGTTCGCCCTTATGGGCCAGCACGATCTCCCTGGCCAGACTGAGCCCCAGTCCGACACCATCTATCTCCCGGTCACGTGATTTATTGACCCGATAAAACCGGTCGAACACTTTATCCGCGTCAGCTTGAGAAATTTCTTCGCCACTGTTCGCGATCGTAAATCTGAGCGTGTTTCCTTCCTTCTGCAGGACGCACCGAATCCATCCTTCCTTCCGGTTGTATTTGATGGCATTGGTGATGAGATTATGCAGGACTTGGTTCATTAAATCGGCATCAGCCATGATATGCAGGCGGGGGACGATCTCCTTTTCCAGAATTAAACCCGGCGCCATGATTCCCACATCTTCCGCAATGGACTCCAGCGCCGAACTGAATTCAAACGGGGCAAGGGCAAGTCGCATCCGTCCTGAATCCGCCTGGGCAAGCAGGAGCAGTTTCCGGGTAATGGCAACCAGCCGCTGGACTTCCTCCAGCAATTCACCGTTTCGCTGCTGGGCCTCGGAACCTGGCACCGCCTCATTGATCGCCCTTTCGAGTTGACCTTGCAGAATGGTCAGCGGGGTCTTCAATTCGTGTGCGGCGTCGGCGCTGAAACGAACGGCCTGTTGAAAGTTCTGCTCAAGTCTATCCAACATCCCGTTGATCACATCAATCAATCCGGCAAATTCCTTATCGGCATCGGTCTTCGGTATGCGCCGATCCAATCCTTTGGCCGTTATATTCTTGGCCGTACCAGCGATAATTTTTACAGGGCCCAACGCCCGATTGGCAATCAGCCATCCACCGCACAGGAGGAACAGCAGCGCGAGCGGCATGGCAATAAAAAAAGCGTAACGGAAGCGATGCACTTCGGCATCGAAAACAGCCAGATTCATGGCAATAAAAATATTTTCGTCTTCATTTCCGATACCAACGACGCGCCAGCGGCCCCGATCAATAGCCACGCTTGAAAAGACCGGACCTCTTATATGCATGCGCAGCAGGGGGCCGTACCGCGGCAAATAGCCATCCAACGGCAATGGCGAACGCAGCGGCCGAAGATATTCTTCATAAGGCGAATCTGTATTCCCCGCAGGATCGAGTACCGGCAGCTTGCGATCAGCCAAGACGGACGGCCAATACGATGAGATATACATCGTTTCACCATGCCGAGACGTCGCTTTGATCACGAACTGTTTTTTTGCATCCTTGCCATGGAGGTTGCGCAGAGACTCTTCGAAATAATCCAGGCGGCCTTGCGGGAATGGCCGCCGCGCTTGAAGATCAGCCAGCACCCTCAGTTCACGGTCAATGCGTTCGTAGCCGATCCGGCTTATGACCGACATGAAGAATAATCCGAAGACCAGAAGCACACCGCCGGATAAAAGCAGGTTGAGCAGCCCGATTCTGAACCTGAACGAATTCAACTTCATGCCGGTTCCTTCTTGCAGAAGCGATAACCGACTCCGCGCATGGTCTCAATAAGCGCATCCTCGGTGTTGGCCGACAGTTTCCGGCGCACACGTTGAATGTAGACGTCCACCAGATTTGTCTGAGGGTCGAAATCGTATCC
>JBDRSI010000036.1:0-6304 GCA_043825055.1 Verrucomicrobiota bacterium | reverse complement strand
TTTTCGGTCATGACCCAGACACCGTCCCACGCTGCCGGCGGTTCGGCCCGCAGGGCCTGGCACTTTCGCCAGTAGGCGGCGGCGGCATGGGGAGTGGCAGGAGCCTTTGCGCGGAGCGGCTCAAAGGCAGCAATGGCCTCGGCGAACTGGGCGAAGTCGTCGGCGTGTGCCGCCCGGGTTTCCGGGCGCATGGACTCGAATACCCGTACCGGCGATTTTAATATTGGACCAGTTTGTCATCTCTCTCCGGAAGCATACGGACAAGGCCTTTTGTGAAAGTCATTAAGAGTAACACACATAAGCAATACAAATTGGATCGTTTCGGTCACATCATTACCGGGCCCTTTTTTAAAATGAGATTTCCGTCGGCTTCTCCCGTAATTACCACCGCGTAAGCCTGGTGAGCCCGGTCGTAAAAATCCTGCCGGTCAATAAATTCAAAGTCCTGGAATTTAGCGTCGTGCTGTTTGATCGTTTCCCGGAACCGGTGATACGATTCCGGCTCCCGACCGCCCCAACTGGCGGGATCCATGGTTAAAACCGGCTTGTCAACAAAGGAATCCAGCGGGAAGAACGGTAAAATTGCCTTCAGGAGGCTTGTCAACGGTACCCCGTCGGCGCGGATCAGTCTTTTTGAGCACGTGACGGCAGGGAAATCGGCGTCGGCCAACACGATTTCATCGCCATGACCCATGCTCATCAGGGCATGCACTAAATCCGGTGACAAACAATCTGGAATTCCGCGCAACATTACGGCCTCCTTTCCGGCAATGCTGGAGCCATCATAATCTTGACGCTTTCGCGTCCGTTCAGTTTATTCCCCTTCCCGATGGCCGTCAACGCCTGCGCCACGTTGCCTAACGGAACCCGATGGGTGATCAATGCCTCCAAAGGTATTCGGGAATCGGCAATGATGGGCAATGCGCGCACAAAATGCTCGGCTTCGTTATCAAAACTTCCGATTATCCGGATGCCCTTGCTCAAAAGGTCAAGACAGGGATTGAACGGAAACGTTCCGGAATCCACAAAGTTGCCGACCTCAACCACCGTTCCGCTGTTGCGTACAAAACCAAGACATTCCTGAAACGCAACCGCGGTTCCGACCGTATTTATTACCACGTCGGCGCCGACCAAATTCAAGGAATGTTCAAAAACGAAATCCCGCCGCGCCTTTGCCTCCGGAAGATCGTCCGCGCAAATCGTCAAATCCGCGCCCATTTTTTTTGCCAGTTCCAGCCGTTTCCGGTTCCGCCGACCGGTCGCGACCACCCTTGCGGCGCCGGCCAATTTACAGCAAGCTACGGTGAGTAATCCGATCGGACCGCTGCCCTGCACCACGACCGTGTCGCCGGGTTTGATGCGGGCGTGCAAAAGCGAATGCACCACCACGGCCATAGGCTCCAGAAAGGCCGTGCGCTCCGCCGAAGTTTCCGACTTCAGGACGACGGAATTCGGATCGTGGATATAGAGATAATCGCCGTAACCGCCGGAAAAATGCGGGTCCCGGTCGGCCCGCGGCCAGGTACCGTAGGTTTTCCAATGCGTGCATTTTTCGGGAGTTTTTGCGATCGTGCAAAAATAACAACGGTGGCAATGAATAGCCGGAACGACTCCGACCCGATCGCCCACCTTCAATGGCCGGCCAAGATAATCAGTTTTGACGCCTTTGCCTAATGCGGCCACAGTTCCGGAAATTTCGTGTCCTAAGCTGATGGGATATTCCAAGCCAATGACTTCCTGCGGCGCGCGCCATGTGTGATAATCCGTGCCGCAGACTCCGCACAATTCGATTTTTATCAGCATTGTCCCCGGCGTCGGATTTGGAATCGGATATTCGCCGATTACAAAATTACCCTGCGCTTTAGCCAACAGACAAGCCCGTGCGGTTTTCATAAGATCTCCTTTACCCTTAATCAATATTAAAATCCATATAACCATCCAGATTTGTATGGCGCTTTGCCATCTGTTCGGCCGTAACTTCGAGTTTTTTCATCAGCAATTGAATGATAATGTCTTCAAACACAAATATAGTTTGCTCGAACAGGGCCGCCATGGGCTGAATGGATGGGATTTCGTATGGCCTTCCACCATGCACCTGGCCGCGCAAATTGACGATAAAATCGCATAGCTTAGCCGCCTTTGAGTGCGGATTGGCTGTAATGGCGGCAACTTTTGCGCCTGATCTCTTGGCCAAGCTCATGACTGTATAGCAGATTGTTGTGCAGGCTCCGTTGGCGATCAGCAGGTCGCCGGGGCCTATGTTTGGACAGGTTGTGTCGTACACGACGTGCGCGTTGAGCCCCATGTGCATCAGACGCATGACGAACGCCCGCACGGAGCATTTCATGCGGCCCATGCCGAAAACCTGAATGCACCTGGCCCGGCAGACGCCATCCAAAAATTTATTAATTTCTTCGTCCTTAACATCCAGAAGAACTTTGCGGTGTTCCTCAAGCACCTTCTCAACCAGTTTTTGATACGCAGACATGACGCACCTCGTTTAATGATTGTTTATTCCTATGATTTTCCCAATGTTGCCGTAACGGCCAAGCTGGAAACCTTCTTTGACTTATCCAGATTTTCCAGCACCACCTTGAGGTACATTACCTGAGGACACAGTTCAATGCTCTTGCAGACAGACTTTCCTTTTTTCAGAGGAACCTTGAACATATACAGGTCTTCCGTATCGTACCGCATCCCATCGCTGCTGCCAAAGACATGCGCACAGAGACCCCTCTTTGCCGCCGGGTGGTATTTTGCCTCTATGGTCAATACCACCGATTCAACGTGCTCCAAGCGCACCGGAGGACAAAGGTCTAACGAGGTCTGTTTTTTTGCCTCAAGAAATCCGAGCTGCAACAGAGGCATCGCGAACCGGAAGCTGTTTTCCGTTGCCATTACCTGCACGCCGATATCCTCCTGCCCAAGATGAGAGGGTTCAGATTTCATGTTTTTATATCGGATGGTATGGTAGAGATAAACGAGCGGCGGCTCAATCCATGCATGCACTTCCGCGAATGCCTCTGAATTCGGGCTGTGCTCCGTCAAGGCAATGGGATTTCCGGGATATTTTGTGAAATGAAAACCATCATAGCTGTAAGCATATCCGATGCGTTCCAGTTTCATCCATTTTGTCCCGCCGTAAAACATATGAAACATGCCGTCATGATAGACAACCTTGCCTTCCGAATACCCGCCGTCATCCCAGGAGCCCCAATCGTCGGGCGCGAGCACGGGGTTTCCTTCATATGGTTTCCAGGGCCCTTCAGGGCGGTCTGCAATTGTAAGACACATGGGCCCCTCGTCCGGAGAGCTTGCACCTACAGGATACTCGGTGTACATGTAATACTTACCGTTTATCTTAAGAACGCTCCCGATATATCCGAAATTTGTGATGACGGGATTTCCTTCATATTTTTTCCATGGGCCAAGCGGATGAGAGGCCGTGGCAAGTCCAATATCCATTTTCAATGTGCCGCTTATGCCGAGGCCGGGATTTGATTTGATGGCGGAATACCATAGATAATATATGTTTCCTTTCTCCTTGATGATATGCGGGCATGCCACGCACCCGTCTTCCCAGCTTCCTTTAGGACCTGTGTCAATGATCGGATTCTTCTCGTATTTTTTCCACGGTCCCAATGGATGGGAGGCGGTCGCAACGCCGATCCGGTAAGACACGGCCTCTGTTCTGCCGGGAGTGGGCCATAGTTTGGCGTTCTTAGGCATGCCATGGTAGTAGAGATAATAAGTGTGCTGATCCTTGAAGACATCGCCGCATTCAATGCGTCTCTCGTCCCAGGTGTCCTTGCCGCCGGCTATAAGCAGGGGATTGGGCCCGGGGATTTGCAGGAATTTTCGATAAAAACCTTCGGTTGCTTTATTTTTGGCATCCATATTTTTCTCCTGTTAATGGTTGTTGCTTTTTTAGATTTTCCGGTTCTCGCCGGGCATTGTTGGAAATTCGATCGTCTTGGAAAATTCCAGCACTTCGTCCAGGTGGTCAAAGACCTTGCGAAACGCGGCCACGATAAGATCCATCAGTTCGCGGCCATTCGGCGGATAAATTGGTTTGATGCAGAACGACCGGTCGAACATGTCCACGCAAACCGGGTAATCGAAAGGCTGATATTTTATATTTCCGGCCTTCGCGCTTGCGTGATGGCAGTTCCACGGACACCCCTTGGGATAGGCATCCTTATTCAGGAATATTTTCTGGGCCGGGACAGGCATATTGTGCCACTCAAACAAATCCACGCCTTCGGCCTGCAAAGCCTTCATAACGGCCCAACGAAACCGTTTCGGATGAATATTCTTGATGCCGAGCGCCTCCGGATACAACCGGACCTTGTAAAGATGCCAGGCATGAATGTATCCGTCGGGCACTGTCGGCGGTTTGACACCCTCGATCTTGGCTAATTCGCGATTGAGATACTCGCAATTTTTTGCCCGTTCGGCTTGAAGTTTGTCATATCGGCGGAGGAATGACCGGCATAAGGCATTGGCCATTTCGTTGTTGCGGTAGTTAAAGCCCATAATTTGGGCGTCGTATAACCGGATCAATCCTTTCGGAATGGCCTTTTCTCCAAACATAGCCATCTTGCGGGCGCGATCAATTAAATCGTCGTCATTGGTGGTAACAATGCCGCCTTCGCCGGCCGGTAGATTTTTGCTTCCGTTCAGGCTGAAGCCGGCGATATCGCCCAATACACCCGCACTGCGTCCCTTATATTTGGCTCCGGCGGCCTGCGCGGCATCCTCAATCACCTTTATATTGTGTTTTCGCGCAATGGTATTGATACGGTCCATATCAGCGCAGAGCCCATGCACATGCACCGGCAACAGAGCCCTGGTCCGGTCCGTGATCTTGCCCTCAATTGCCGCCGGATCCATATTCATCGTCTCCGGATCAATGTCCACGAAGACGGGAATACCGTTATGAGCCAAAATAGCCTGACTGGTGGCCCAGAAACTGTAGGCGGGGGTGATGACTTCATCGCCGGGTCCGATTCCGCAGGCGCAGATGCAGGCGTGAAGAGCGGCAGTGCCGGAATTGACGACCAAAGCGTGCTTGGCCCCGATGTATCGGGCAAAATCGTTTTGCAATCCGAGAACCTGTTCCTCCATCGGACCCCACAATACTCCGCTTTTAAGGACTCCAACCACCGCATCAATATCTTCCTGGGTAATTGATGGCCAGGATTTTTGCAGACCGTTCGGAATAGTTTTTGTTCCATCATGAATCGCTAATGATTTTGACATGAGGCGCCTCCTTTATTTAATTATCGCATTGCCTTACTTGTTGCGAACCAAGGTCTTATCTTGTAAAGATTGCTTAATGAAGAAATCCTGGGCTTCTGCGGCAATCCGGTCTATTTCTTTGGCCTGCTGTTCGGTAACGTAAACCGGATGGTGTTCGGCAAGTATCTTGCGGGCAAGGTCTCTGGCGCGTTCGCGCATATCTTTTCCGCCAGTCTGGTTCATCCAGGCCTGCCACGAATTGCGGTCGGTTAATTTTGGCTCCCAGCGTTCGGGACTGCGGACATACTTGACCGAATGGGCGGTTTCGAGAAAATGGCTTTCATGTCCGACTTCCTTAAACGTGTCCAACCCGATTGCTTCGCGGCTGCAGTCAATTCCCTGCAGGAAGCGATCCGTCGCGCCGAAAAGTTCATTGGCAATGAGACAGGCCTCAAAGGAGGCTAAAGTCATCTTGTCCAGATTGCCGATGGCCACGTGGATGATGTTGCATCCGGCCATGGTCAGGGCCATAAAATGCTGCATGGCTTCGTATCCCATCTGGGCATCGGGTAATTTTGAATCCGGAGTATTGGCTCCGTAATACGGGAGGTGGTAATAATGGGCCATTTGTGCCGAGGCCATGTGTAGCAATGTTGATTCGGGCGCATTGCCGGCGAAATCCAGTGTCCGCATATCCAGGATCCCGGAGGATGATGCATAAACGCACGGTGCCCCGGGGTTTTTCATCTGGGCCAGGGTAATACCTGATAAAACATTGGCATTAACCTCGACCAGGCAGCCGGCGATGGTCAAGGGAGCGGTTCCCCCGGCAATGGAGTCGGCTTCAATAAAGACGGGAATACCATAGTGACCGCATGCCCAGACTTCCTCCACAAAATGGTTTCGGTGAGTCAACGGACTGTCAACGCATAATCCTGCAATAAAAAAAGGCCGTTGACAGACATTTTCAATGCTCCCGGCGCATACCGCTGCCATCTGCAATTCAAACTCCAAGCCCTCGCGACAACCGCCGATCAGGGTGTAGAAATTTCGGGTATTGTTT
>JBDRSI010000035.1:0-3312 GCA_043825055.1 Verrucomicrobiota bacterium | reverse complement strand
GAGTTTGGCGACTACGATTACGAAGCGCCGCAGTCCCTGGACCTAAAGCTGATCAATGAGCACCTGAGCGCGCTCCTGGCCGGCGAGACCATCCAGGCCCCGCACTACGATTTTAAAACGGGGAAGCGCACCCTGGCCGGTGAACCCCTGCGGCTGGAGAGCAACCAGATCCTCCTGCTGGACAGCCTGCACGGGCTGTACCAGGATATGACCCCGAGCATTCCGGCGGAACAGAAATTCCGGCTTTACATCGAAACCCTCGGCCAGTTGCGCGCCGCCGACGGCGCCTTTATGCGTTGGGCCGACAATCGGCTCATGCGCCGCATGCTCCGCGACAGCCTGCACCGCAATTCCCAGCCGGAAATAACCCTGACCCACTGGCACTATGTCCGGCGCAGTGAGCTTAAAAACATCATCCCCTTCATTGACACGGCGGATTTTCTGGTCAACAGCGCCCTACCCTACGAAATTCCGATCCTGAAGCACCAAGTGTTCCGCTATTTCCCGGAAGCCGTTGCGCGCTACCACCAGGATCCCAGCCGGCAGGACGCCTATATCCGGGCCAAACGGGTTTATGATTTCCTGTTGCCCTTAACGGCCGTCGCCAATGATACGTGTGTGCCGGCGGATTCGCTGTTGCGGGAATTTATCGGCGGAAGCCGGTACGAGACGTGAGTGGAAAAAGGGCAACCGACCCTCAAGTTTTTTTATAGTCGCGTTCCATCCGATATCCGCGAATAAGCTGAGGCATTACCCAGTAAACACCTTCACTTGTATTTCTTACATATTTGTAATACATTTAAGTCATGCAAACAACACTGACAGAAAAAGGGCAGATTACCATTCCCGTCAAGATTCGAAGGCGGCTGGGTTTGGTTCCCGGTCAAAAATTGGAATTTGATGAAAGCGCGGGATTTATCAGGGCCATTAAAGCGGTTTCACGGAAAAAGATGGAATCGGTCCGCGGGTGTCTCAAGGATAAACTGCGCGAATCCGTGGATGCGTATCTTGAAAAAACGCGAGGCAAGGTTAATTTGCCCTGTAAACGGACATGATAACCGCTATTGATAGCTCCATCCTGTTAAGCGTGTTTAAGGATGAACCGTCGGCATCCCGCTGTTTGGATCTCATGGAACACGCCTGAATATTTCACGCTTCACTTGAAATATTCAGGTGATAACAAGGATCAAGCCGATGAGCACCGCCCGTATTCTTATTGCCGCCCGTGATCCGGCCCTGGTGGCTAAACTGCAGGCCTTGCTGAAAATTCTGGATTATACCACCGCCGGCGTCGCGGCCAGTGCCAGTGACGCAATGCGCCTGGCGGAAATTCTCAAGCCCGATCTGATGTTGATAGATGTACGGCTGGAGGAGGCCTGGCAAGGCATTCAGGTTGCGGCCGCCATCCATCAGCAGTGGCAGATTCCCATCATTTTCCTGATAGATTCTGCGGATATCGAAGCTTTGCAGAAAGCCAAGGCCATTGAGCCCGTTGGGTTCATCCGCATTCCACTGGACGACAACGAGGTGCTGGCAACCGTCAAGCTGGCGTTAGACAAGCAATGGATTGAGCGTCAATTACAGGAGAGCGAGCAGAAATACCGGTCCATGATGGAGGCCATGAGTGACCTGGTTTATATCTGCTCGCCGGATTACCATATTGAGTATATGAATCCGGCCATGATCCGCAAGGTGGGCCGGGATGCCGTGGGTAAGCCATGCTATCGTGTATTCTTTGAGCGCATGCAGGTTTGCCCCTGGTGTGCGATGCAGCAAGTCCAGCACGGACAAAGCGTGTACCACGAGATTACCAACCCGCGCGATGGCCGCATCTATCGCGCGGCCAGCATGCCGATCACCCATGCCGACAACACCGTGTCCAAAATGGCCATTCTTACGGACATCACGGAGCATCGGCAGGCGGAATTGGCCCTCAAGGAAAGCGAGGTTCGCTATCGGCGCATCGTAGAGTCTGCGACCGATTACATTTATACCGTCAAGGTGGAAAACGGGCGGGTCGTGTCCACGTCACACGGGCCGGCGTGTGTGGCCGTTACAGGATATACTTCGGCGGAATATGAAGCCGATCCCAATCTCTGGTTCAAAATGGTTTATGAAGACGACCGCAAATTGGTGTTGAACCAGGCCGATCAGCTGTTGAAAGGCGAGACGATCCAGCCGCTGGAACACCGCATCACTCATAAGAATGGAAAGATCCGCTGGCTTCGGAATACCCCTGTTCCGCATCAGGATGGCGCCGGGCACCTGGTGTCGTACGACGGCCTGGTAACCGACATCACCGACCGCAAATTAGCCGAATTGCAGATCAAGGAGCACGCCCGCAAGTTGGAGATTGTGAACAAGGTCATTGTGGCGGTCAACCGGGCGACGGATTTGACCACCCTGCTCGATGAAGTGTTAAACGCATCATTGGACTTGGTGCAATTCAAAGGGGCCGGGATTTATATCGTGGATGCCCAAAGCGCAACGGCAACACTGGTTTCTGTTCAAGGATTGCCGACCGATTATGTGCGCAGTCTGAAGCGATTTCATCTGAACGAACCGCAATATCAGGCGCTTTTTGTACAGGGCCAGGGGATTTTCACGGATGATTACACCCGTGTGGCTCCGGAACGGGCCCGCAAATGGAACATTCAGGCGATAGCCCGTATTCCCCTAACGGCCAAGGATACGGTGGTTGGCGCCCTGATTCTGGTACATGATACGCCCCATGCGTTTTCCAGCGAAGAGCAAGAGTTGCTGATGGTGGTTGGCCGGCAAATCGGCACGGCGATTGATAAAATGCGCTCAGAACTGGCCCTGCGCGAAAGCGAAGACAAGTATCGAACCATCTCGGAGCAGTCACTTGTCGGAATCCATATGATCAAGGATGGCAAGCTCGTGTTTGTCAATGATGGTTGGACCAAGATCACCGGCTATACCCGCGATGATATCAATGCCTGGGGGTTTGAAGAATTCAGACGAATTGTCGAGCCGGTTGACCGCGATTTCTTTCTGGATCAGATTCGCAAAAAACAGCTTGACCTGACGGACGGCATTGTGCCGGTCTATGATTTTCGGTTCCTTTCCAAAACAGGTGAAACCAAATGGGTGCTACTGCATTCCCGGTCTGTGCAGTTTGCCGATGGATGCGCCGTGGTTGGGGTGGTTATTGATATCACGGATCGAAAAATGGCCGTACAGGCTCTGGAAGAGGCCAATCAGCAGTTGCGCTCACGGGAACAGGAGCTGATCAGCGCAAACCGGGACAAGGAAGTGTTGCTCAAGGAAATCCATCACCGTGGGAACCAC
>JBDRSI010000034.1:0-2549 GCA_043825055.1 Verrucomicrobiota bacterium | reverse complement strand
CTGCCGTGAAAGAGGTGTAGAGACCGATCACCGTTGCCGCTATGGCCGCCATGATGGCCAGGATCATCACGAGCCACAACCGGCGGGACAAGAGCAAGGCAAATGTCGGCGGCACGATCAAGTAACAAAAGACCAGCAGGGTTCCGGCAATTTTCGAGGCGGCGGCAATGGTGACGCCAAGAACCATGAAAAACAGCATTTCCCACAGCGCCGGTCTTACTCCGAGTACGTAAGCGGCTTCACGGTCCAGAAAGGCGTAAAGCGTGGGTCGCATGAACAACAGGAAGTAAAGGAGCGCCGGCAGAAACACCGCGCCAATGACGCAGAGATCGGCATGGGAGGTAAGGATCAAGTCGCCGTAGAGAAGCGCCTTGATTTCCTGAAGACCAAAACCGCTCTGCGAAACGAGCAACACGCTTAGACTCGACGCCAGCACAAAGAGGATACCCAGAACGGCATCGCGCGGTATTCTCCGGTTCTCAAAGGGATATGCCAGCAACGCAACCGCGGCCAGGGTCAGCACGACGCCGCCGGCAAATGGCGGCACGCGCATCAGCATGGCAAGGGCCACGCCACAGGCCGCCACTTCCGAAAGTGTTATGCCGATAAACACAATGCGCTTCAAGATGACGAACACCCCGAGGAGGGCGCAGACCGAAGCGACAAGAAGGCCGGCGATTACCGCCTGCGGAAACGACTGGATCAGAGATGTAAACACGGCAATCATAACAGCGCCGTCCTTTCCATTTTCGAATCCGCCATTTCGGCGCGCATCCGGTCAGCGCTGACAAGCCGAACCCGGCCGTGGTTGACAAGACAAACCTGCGCGGCCAGAGCGCCTGCATCATGCATGCCGTGGTGGGCAATCAGAACGGTTTTGCCTTGCTCGCCGCATAGCCGCGTGAAGTGCTCAAGCACTTCCTTTTCGGATTGCTCGTCCAGTTCGGAAGTCGGCTCATCCATGATAAAAACCTCCGCGCCGCTGACCAGAGCTCGCGCGAGAAGCGCCTTTTGCCTCATCCCGCCCGACAATTCGCCGATGGTTTTTGCCGCATGCCCGGCAAGACCAAAACGTTCCAGCGCCTCATCCACCATTTTGCGTTGCGCTCCGTTGGGTCTCCGCCACCATCCGAGTTGAGGGAACAATCCCATTTCCACAATCTGTCGTGTCGAAACCGGATAAAGCGGATCAATACTTTGTTGCTGGGGAACGTATCCCGGCGCACTTCGATGAAATGGTGTCCGGATCACACCGCGCCGGGGCTTAAGCAAGCCAAGGATCGCCCGCAACAGGGTTGTTTTGCCCGCACCATTGGGGCCGACAAACGGCAGGAGTGTTCCGGCCCGGATTTCCAGGCAAACGTCGTACAGAACCTCCTGCCGTCCGTAGGCCATAAATACGTGCTCGCAGGCGATAATTGCTTGTCTGTCACTCGTTGTGCTCATGGCGTTCCCGTAATACGGCGGACGATCAGGTCCATAAGCGCCAAATAGTCAATGGCTTCGGCTTCGCCCCCAACGGAGTTTGCCACAACAACTACCCTTGCCCCTGTCTTATCCGCAACAAGGTCCGCCGCTTTTCTGCTGTAAAACGGCTCCTGTAGGATGATGCCAATCCCCTGGGCTTTCGCCAGTTCGATCACTTCCGCCAAGTGTGCAGGACTGGGCGGAATGCCGGGCTTGGGCTCAAGTTCGGCAGCCACCGTCAAACCGAATCTATCGGCAAAATACGTCCAGCTCCGATGATAGGTGACAATCTTCTTGCCGCGCAGTGGCCGCATGGCGCCCAGCCATCCGCCGATTTTATCGGCTTTGCTCGAATCGCCGAGGTATTTGTCGAGGCTGCCGTCCAGCATCTTGCGCCACAGCTCTCCGCCGTCTTCAGACTTCACCAGTTCCGCGCCGAACATGCGTTCATCGAGCGACTGCTGAAATGCCGCGGCATTGGCCTTAAAGAGCGCCGCGTCGGCAGGGGCAAGCTGGCCCAACCGTTCGGCAATGGCGACGGCAATGCACCGCACGTTGAATGGATCGAGCCAGTAATGCGGATTGCCGGAGGGATGCACATCGCCCATGGCCCGCGTGACCGGTATGGCCGGGATTTCAAGAACATTCACGCATTCCGAAGCATCCAGATGGCCCTTGGCACCGGGACGGATATGCCGATTGCGCGAGCCATCCAGCACGGGCATTTCCCACCCGATTTCCAGTTCCAGCCCGATGCGGATCCAGAGGTCGGCATCCCGGGCCCGCATGATATAACTCGGCTTGGCCTGCAGAAAATGCGGGTCCTCCCGCCCCGTGCAGATATTCCGCACGGTTGCCTTATCGCCGGCTACGGCTTTGGCAATCGCGGCAAGGTCTGATGTTGTGGTCACGATTTTGAGTTCCTGCACCCCGGCATTAATCGACAGGCCGACTGCTGCCAGGACAATAATAAAAGCGATTGTTTTCATAAATATATTACCTTTTTTCTTTGCTATCCGTGTTTATCTGTGTTCACCCGCCTGCAACGCTGTAGCACTGCGGGCAGGTCCGTGGTTGATTAT
>JBDRSI010000033.1:0-4255 GCA_043825055.1 Verrucomicrobiota bacterium | reverse complement strand
CGGAGGGAAACGAAGCTTTTATCAATACACTTGCGTCGTCATTGAGCCCGTCGATTCCCCTGGTAAAGCTCGATGCCCACATAAATGATGCGGGATTCATCGATGCGGCGGTAGCGGCCTTTCTGTCCCTGATGGCTAATTATAAACGTGCATCTGAAAATTAAATCCGAGATGAATCAATGAAAAGAATATTGCTTTCCGAACCGATCGATGAAATGGGGCTGAAGGTCTTGCAAGGAAAGGCTGAAATTATCGTGAGTCCTGATCCTTCCGCGAAGGCCGTTGGTCTTTTGTTAAAAGATGCAGATGGCCTGATTGTACGAACGGCCACACAGGTGACGGCCGAGATGGTCAGCGCGGCCGGGCGTCTTAAGGTGATCTCACGAACCGGCGGCGGTTTAAACAATGTGGATATCGAGGCAGCCACCGAATACGGCGTTGTGGTTTGCGGGGTGAAAGGGCCTCAGGATCGTTTTGTGGCCGAGCATGCGGTTGCCATGATGGGGGCGCTGGCAAAGGCGTTTTATTATCTGGATCCGGCCACCCGTCAGGGGAACTTCAGGTCCCGATTTGAATACCGCCCGGCTGGCCTTGAAGGCAAGCGCGTAGGGCTGATCGGACTTGGTAGAATCGGACGGATTGTGGCGGATATCTGCATCAGGGGATTTCAGATGGAAGTGTGGGCCCATGATCCCTATCTTGATCCCGGTTCCCTGGACGGAACACCGATTGTCGTCGTGTCGGACATGGAAACGGTGATGAAGACAGCCGATTTCCTGTCTTTACATGTGCCCCTTACGGAGGAGACAAAAGGGCTGATGAACCGGGAGCGTTTTGCCATGATGAAGCCGACGGCCTTTATCATCAATACCTCCCGGGGCGAAATTGTCCAGGAGACTGCTTTGATGGAAGCGCTTAAAAGCGCTGCGATTGCGGGGGCGGGTCTGGATGTCTATGAAAAAGAACCTCCTGAAAGGGGGAATCCCCTGCTGCAGATGGCAAATGTGATTGTTACGCCCCATAGTGCGGCCTTGACCAAAGATACAGTGGCCAAACTTGCACAGGGGGCGGCTGAAAATGTTCTCGCCGTGCTCGAAGGCCGGCAGCCGTCGTACAGCCCGAATTGGGAATTACTTCAGCGCGTGTAAAGTCAAGGCGTATCACGTAGTGGAGATCAAGCGGCGGGGCCTTTCAGCAGAAAGATACGCCGGCGTTTGCCAAAGGGTCGAAAAGGAGTGCACCATCATGATGAAGGCGATGATTTTAACGGAGTATAATCGCCCGCTTCAGGCGGTCCAAATGGCAATCCCCGAACCCGGAGAGGATGAGGTTCTGGTCAGGGTCAAGGCCTGCGGGCTGTGCCAGACCGATTTGAAGATTATGCGGGGAGAAATCCCGGCGCCGATCATAAACCTGCCGCACCTGTCCGGCCATGAGGTTGCGGGGGAAGTGGTTGCGGTCGGAAAGCGGGTATCCGATGTAAAGGTCGGCGATATCGGCGTGGTGTATATCTATGTGCCCTGTCACCGTTGTGAATATTGTCTTACGGGCAGACAAAACATCTGTGCCAATATTCGAAGAATCGGTTTTGAACTTCCGGGAGGATTCGCTGAATATCTGCTAATCCCCGCTGCCAGCCTCTGTAAATTCAAAAAAGGATTTGCTTTTCAGCAGATGGCCATCCTGTCTGATGCCGTCGCAACTGCCTACCACGCGATCATGAGCCTGGCGCGTGTCAGCGCCGGTCAAGATGTGATGATTGTCGGTGCCGGAGGACTCGGTCTTCATGGCATCCAGATTGCAAAACTTTGCGGTGCCAGGGTGATCGTGGTCGATAAAGAGCCGGCCGCACTGGATCTCGCGAAGGAAATGGGCGCCGACGTTTTGTTGGATCATCGCCTGAACATCCCGCAGGAAGTAAACAGGCTGACCAATGGATATGGCGTTGACGCCGTTCTCGAATTTGTCGGCAGAAATGAAAGCTTGAGCTGGTCGCTCCCCTCGCTGAAAAGAGGCGGAACGCTTGTGCTGGTCGGGTATGCCCCGCAGCAGCGGTTTCCCCTCGACACCATGGCGATGCATTACAATGAATGGCATATAATCGGGTCTCGATATTGCCATAAACATGAGTTGATTCAAACAATTCGGCTGGTTGAAGAGGGTAAGATCAAACCCTGTGTTTCCAAAACGTTCCCCTTCGATGACATAAACGAGGCCCTGGCAGTTCTTCAAAGTGGAAAAGCTCTGGGCAGAATTGTATTGACGTACTAAATCACTCCGTTTCGATTGTTTTGATGAAACCGCATTAACCGGCTTTGCCGTGGATATTTGTGTTTAAAAATACAAATTCCAATCATGGGGAGGCGTTTGCACAGGGGAAACAAAATGAAAAAATGCATCTTGTTGATTGCGACACTCGATACAAAAGAGGAAGAAGCCCTTTTCCTCAAAAAATGCATCGAATACCAAGGGGTTCGCGTGATGGTGATGGATACGGGAATACTGGCGGCGCCTCAAGGTGCGGCGGGGATTTCGCAAGAAGAGGTTGCCGGACGAGGCGGGATGAGTTTGTCGAAGGCGCTGGCAACAAAAGACAAGGCCGAATGCACGGCGATTATGAGTCGGGGCGCCGCTGAAATCACGAAACACTTATACCGGGAAGGGGGCATCCACGGCGTGATCGGCATCGGTGGCGCCCAAGGTTCCGAAATCGCGTGTACGGCCATGCAGTCCTTGCCCACCGGCGTCCCCCGATTGATGGTTTCGGCGATTGCAAACGGAAAGCACACTTTCGGCCCCTATGTGGGGACGAAGGATATCACCATTATGCATACCGTATCGGACATGCAGGGATTGAATTTCCTGACCAGAAGAATTTTACGAAGTGCGGCCGGATCGATTTGCGGGATGGTCGCAAGCCTCAGGGAAGAAGACCTGCAACCCGTCGGAATCCCGGTCGCCATGTCCATGCTGGGAACCACCACCCCCGGGGCTTTGCGTGCCAAGAAAATTCTGACGGAACACGGATTTGAAGTGGTGGCATTTCATCAAAATGGAACCGGCGGGATTGCCATGGAGGATATGATCCTCGAAGGGGCGTTCAAAGGTGTGCTTGATTTAAATCTGCATGAGATCGGAGATTCGTTTGTTCATGGGCTGCATGCGGCAATCCGGGCGGGGCGTTTGGAAAGGGCGGGCGCTTTGGGTTTGCCCCAGATCGTCGCGCCGGGGAGTATTAATTATACTGTCCAGGGACCGCCGGAAGGTTATGCCGAAAACATGAAGGGGCGCAAGATCTTTTATTATAATAAAACCTTGACTCTTGTCCGCCTGTTGCCGGATGAACTGAAGCAGGTAGGGAAAATAGTTGCGCAGAAACTGAACCGGGCAAGAGGGCCTGTTAAGCTTTTCATTCCGCTGAGAGGCTTTGCATTTCCCGATCGAGAGGGCCTTCCGCTCTGGGAACCTGAGGGTAATAAGGCCTTCATCGATTCCGTCAAGCAACATCTTGCCCCTGCCGTTTCCCTGGTAGAAATAGATGCGCACATCAATGACGCGGACTTTATCGATCCCGTGGCGGCCGAATTCATATCGATCATGAAAACATTAAGCTCATAAATAGGACCGGATGGTGAAGGCAAAATACAAGCCTGGGTCGTTAGGGCCATGGCAATTGAGAGCCGTCTTGTTTTTACCGCCGGCAGACCGTCACTTTTTTTATTGACAAGTCCATGCAATTCGATTTAATTGTGTTTTTAGAGTGAATAAAAGTATTTTAATATGAATAAACAAAAAAATAACGAACGATTGTGAATTTCCCTTCTTTCACAGCCGCACGTTATCTATTCGGCGGTTTTTCCGTAGGTATCCATATTGGCCAAGACCCAGTCGAAGCTGCTCCTGTCGCTGAGGAAAGATTTAATCCTAATTTCCGAATTCAGGAGAAATGAAAAATGATTGTCGACGGAAAGAGTTTCGGGGAAAAGGTACGCGCGCTAAGAAAACAGAAAGGGCTTACCCTGGCTGATCTGGCCAAAAAGACAAAGCGTTCAGTCAGCCTATTAAGTCAGATTGAAAATGGAAATGTAAGCCCTTCCTTCAGCAGCATGCAAACCATTGCCGATGCCCTTGAAATCAATCTTGGGCACATGGTTGCATAAGAATCCTTTATCGAATCGGCAGACTCTTGCCGGATGGGGGCAGATGCACGTAAAATTCTGGTGACGCAAGGCGGCGTTCAACATCAATTGTTGAC
>JBDRSI010000032.1:0-11543 GCA_043825055.1 Verrucomicrobiota bacterium | reverse complement strand
AAAGTTTTTTAAGATAATGGCATCAGTTTCGCCGAGGAAGATTTCGCCGAAGGGTCCGACGCTCATGGTGCCGATGGAGTGTGCGAACCAATACTCCGGAATCGTGGTGCCAATGATCCCCAAGTCGCAAAACCCCTGTCCGGCGGGGTCATAGTTAAACAGGTGCGCCATGCCTTTTGGTTCATCCACGATCCCGTAAATCAGGCCATCGTGGCCTTCGACCAGAGCCCGGATATACGACTGCCGGTTGGGCTTGCCAAGGTTCACCAGGTTTCCGGAGACCGGATCATAACGGAAAAGGTATCCATCGACCGCGGTACCGCCGTAAACCGTATCGTCGCTGCTCACCAGCAAGCTTGCCACACCAGCCACGTAGCGTTTACCGCTCTGGCAGGGAGCGTGGACGTTCAATACCTGCAACTTTGCCTGGAAGGGTTCGTATTCCCAGAACCGGCCTTCAGCGTAGGTGCCCAGCAACCGACCGTCCTGGAGCAGAGCCAGAACGGGGGAGGCCCCTTCAATCTTGGCCAGCATTTGCGGCTGCGCCTTCTTGTTGTCAACCGCCAGGGAGAAAAGAAAGTTGCCGGGAGCTGTCAAGCCGTAAACTGTCCGGTGGCTGCGGTTAAAGATCAAGGTGCTAACGCCTTCGCCCTTCTGCGGGGCCGGCAGAAATTCGACCGGCGAGATTTCTCCGAGGAACTGTTCCATTCCCTGGGTAGCTTCCAACCGGATATTGTGCCGGAACAGGCCGCCACCATCCTTGCCGTGCCAGCCGCCAAGGATTTCCTCGTTGCCGAGATCAACCAGGGCACCACCGGCGACAGGTCCCTGGCCGAGTTCAGCGACATGCGACACGCCGAAGGCCGAATGGAAATAGAACAGGTGGCCGCGGTTGCCGCCGGTGATGCCCTAGGTCAGGTTGCACTCCAGCGCCAGTAGGGCAAAGATGGCCGATTCCTCCCGCAGGATTTTCGGTTTCACCAGAGCCTCTTTCAAGGCGAACCCGTAAATTGTCCCGCGCCGGACAAACGGGAAGGCCTTGTCGCGGTACAGACGATTCATGTCGGTCTCGGCAACTATTGTCAGGGTCGGCCAAGCCGAGGTTTCAGCTGGTTTCATTGATAAAGCTTCCTTCCTCTCAGAAATCACTCGGGGCGATAGATCAGGATGTTAACCGGGATCCGGTGGATACAGGCGAAATAGAGTGTGCCTGCCGGGTCGCAGACCACGCGCCAAGGGTAATTCCCCTGCCCGTTCAACTCCATCAGGCCAATCACCTCTTTCTTTCCGGTGGCGACATGATAGCGGGCCAGGATGTTGCCGTCGGACCGGTTGCGCTTCTGGTTGACCGTGTAATATATGTGACCGCTGCGGTCTGCCGTCATGCAACGCAGGCAGACAGCCGGGATGTCATCCAAGCCGGGACCGAGATCCTCGATCACCGGCTCATCCCGGCGCGGATCGAAACGGAAGAGATGGTCGTTGGAATAGGTCAGGCCGTAGATAAACCCGTCCGGGCCCTGGCACATATCGGTGATCCAGGAACAGGCCCCGGATTGATTCCAGGGTTCCATGTAAGGCCGTGTGTCGAAAAAACGGAGCCGGTCCTGCTTGACATCATACTTAATCAACCGTGAGGTGACGTCCGATGTGTAAAGATTGCCGGTGCTGTCGAAAATCATGGCGATGGGATACATCGAGGAGATCCGGCCGTAATCCTTGAAATCCCGGCCGGTGAGGTCGGTGCGGAAAAAATGTGCTTTCGGATAGGTCACACCATAGAGGCATTTCCGTTTCTCGTCCAGCATCAGGTAGGGGATGCCTTCATGGGGTGCGATCACACCGAAGTCCACCGCTTCGCGGCTCTTGGTATCGTAGCGGAAGATATGGGCGCCGGGAAAGCTCATCACGGGATCACCCCACATGGCGAACGAGTTCCAGATCGGGACGCCGATGGGCGGAGTGGTGCAGTGGGTGGCGCCGTAAACCTTGCCGTCACGGGCGTGGCAGAGGGAAAAATGGATCTTGCCCTGAGTGGCATGACCGCTGTCCGGTGGTTCCCCAGTGACCCGGCCGATGTCCGCCAGGTGCTGGAGCCGCCGGGCCTTTGTGTCATACATATATAATTGCGCGACCCCGCCGCCGCGGCTTTCCAAGCAGAGGCCGATGTAGACCTGGGCGTCGTGCCCCATGGTGATGGTCCAAATGGTGTCGTGCTGCGGATGTTCCGTGAAGACAACGGATTCCCATTGCCGCGGATTCAGGCTTGGGATGACCATAAACTAACACCTTAATTTTGCGCCAAATCCTAACGAAAACAATTATTATAGCCAAGAACCCTGCCCAACAGTTATAGTTTTCCCATTATGCCATTTTTTGTCAAGGCCTTTTCGCTGGATATTCCGCAAGCATTTTGTTTTCGGCTCTCGAGAACCCTGTTAAAATGCCATTTAAAAAAGAAACAAGTTGCTTTTTTCCTTTGAATTCCGCGGCCGATTTCACTATGCTCCCCTTTTATTCAAGGGGTCAGGAGCAGAGGACAGAAACACGATGAGAGCATTATCCGGTATTCAGCCTTCCGGCAAACTGCATGTGGGCAACTATTTCGGCATGATGAAGCCCGCCCTGGAACTCCAGGAAAAGGGCGAGGCCTTTTTGTTTATCGCCAATTATCACGCCCTGACCTCGGTTAATGAAGCCGAGGAACTGCGCGCGGGCACGCGGGACGTGGCCCTGGATTTTTTGGCCTGCGGCCTCGATCCCGAACGCACGGTGTTTTACCGTCAGAGCGATGTTCCCGAAGTCCATGAACTTGCCTGGCTGTTGTCGGTGGTCACGCCCCTGGGGCTTCTGGAGCGCTGTCATTCTTACAAGGACAAGGTGGCCAAGGGTGTCCCGGCCAACCACGGACTTTTCGCCTACCCGGTCCTGATGGCAGCGGACATTCTGGCCGTCCAGGCCGACGTCGTCCCCGTCGGCCAGGATCAGAAACAGCACGTCGAGGTCACGCGCGACATTGCCATCAAGTTTAACCAGAAATTCGGCGAGACGTTCAAGATCCCGGCGCCGATGATCCGCGCATCCGTGGCCGTGGTGCCCGGCCTGGACGGTCAGAAAATGTCAAAATCTTACAACAACACGATCGAACTGTTCGCGTCTCAGGCGGATACGCGCAAGGCCATTATGCGCATCGTGACCGACAGCAAGACCGTTGCGGAATCGAAGGACCCCGCGACCTGCAAAGTGTTTGCGCTCTACGCGCTATTCGCCACCAAGCAAGAGCGCGAGGCCATGGCCGCGCATTACCGTGCCGGCGGCCTGGGCTATGGGGAAGTCAAGCAGGCACTGTTCGATAAATTCTGGACCGCGTTTGATCCATTCCGACGCCGGCGGGAAGAACTGCAGAAGGATCCGGAGCGGGTCGAGCAGATTCTCCAGCGCGGCGCGGCGCGGACCCGGGAAGAACTTCGTAAAACCTTAAAGGCCGCCCGCCGGGCCGTGGGCCTGGAGTAAATAATAAATGCAGAATGCAGAATGAAGAATGTAGAATTCAGCATTCAAAGATCCGCCGTAGCTTTTAGTGAAGGCGGACGCCACACTGCCGGGGAAGAAACATAATTGGGCGGCGGGCAGAGCCGTATTGGAATAAGGGTACCATGTCGATTCAGGAAGAATATAAGGTCAAGCTGGAGGTGTTTGAGGGTCCGCTGGACCTCCTGCTCTACCTCATCAAAAAGGACGAGGTGGATATCTATGATATTCCCATCGAGTTGATCACGCGCCAGTATATGGAATACCTCGGCCTGATGCAGATGCTGGATCTCGACATCGCCGGCGAGTTTCTTGTGATGGCAGCCACGCTCATGATGATCAAGAGCCGCATGCTCCTGCCGCCGGAGGAGCGGCCCGAGCTGGAAATCGAGGAGGAGGACCCGCGCTGGGAACTCATCCGCCAGTTGATCGAGTATAAGAAATTCAAGGATGCCGCGGCCAACCTGCAGGAGATGGAATCCCGCACGGGCAACATGTTTCTCCGCAGTGCGGAGGACCCGGTGGTTGTGGTGGAACAGCCGGGCGTCGGGTTGGAGGACGTCACCATTTTCGACCTGATTGCGTCCTTTAACGAGGCGCTCAAGCGGGTTCAGATAAATGAAATCGGCGAAATCATGGCCGAGCGCTTCACGGTGGCAGACGGCATCGAGTCCATCCTGGGGCGCATTAAGCGCGAAACACAGGTGGTCTTTGCCACCCTGTTCCGGCCGCTCAGCACGCGCCATGAAATTATTTACACCTTTATGGCCCTGCTTGAGCTGATTCGCCTGCGCCAGGTGGTGGCCCGACAAGTGGCGGTTTTCGGCGATATTGTGATCATGCGCCCGGAGGCGACGGAAGCACGTGAAGCGTTGAGCGTGTAGCGTGCAGAAGAAAGGCACAAGATTCGGGGATTTTTATGACAGCAGAAACCAACCAACCAACCGATAGTCATGCTCAACCGGAACTCAAACAGGTTCTGGGCGCCCTGTTGTTTGCCGCCCGGAAACCGATTGCGGCCGGTGAGTTGCGCGAGGTATTGGCGCAGGTGAACCAAAACGGCGGCGACGCCCATGCATTCGGTAAAATCCAGGAGAGCGATATTCGAACGGCCCTCGAACAATTGAAGACCGAGCTTGTCGAACGAAAGCTGGGCCTTATCCTCATGGAGGTGGCCGGCGGGTTCCGGTTCCAGACGGATCCGGCCGGCGGCCCCTGGGTGCGGCAGTTGTTGAACCTGGACAAACCAGCGCACCTTTCCAAGCCCGCCCTGGAAACGCTGGCCATTATCGCGTATCGTCAGCCGACTACCCGCGCCGAAATTGAGGCTTTACGCGGCGTCAACGTGGACGCCATGATGCGCCACTTGCTGGAACTGCAGTTGATCCGCATCGTTGGCCGCAGTGACCTGCCGGGAAGACCGCTGATGTACGGAACGACACAATTGTTCCTGGAGCATTTCGGCCTAAGCAGTGTCAAGAACCTGCCGGGCGTCGAGCAGTTGTCGCGGCGGGATGCAGAACGCGTAAGGCGGGGAACAGACGACGGACGGCAGACGACGGACAACGGACAACAGAAAACGGAAGAAGCAAACATCGACTTGTCCGCCATAGCTTTAGCAACGGCGGAACATCCAACGCCGGGCTCCGCCGAAGCGCTTCGCCCAGGCGAGTCGAACGCCGACAAAGAAGAGGCCGAGGACAAGGATCAAGACGAAGCAGAAAAGACAGAACCAGAGGAAGAAGAGGAGAAAGAAGAAGAAGAAGAAGAGGACGACGAAGATGAGGATGAAGACGCGGACGTTGAAGGAAGGAAATGAACCATGCATGTTGCCGAGCTGAGAAAAAAAATCGATGCGCTGGATCGGCGTCTGGTCAGCCTGCTGAATGCGCGCGCACGGGTGGCCGTGCAGATCGGACAACTGAAGCAGGTACGGAAAAGTGACGTGTATGTGCCGGCGCGCGAAAAAGCCGTGCTCGCACACGTCCGACGGGCGAACTGCGGTCCATTGGGCAAGGAAGCCATAGACGCCATTTACCGGGAGATTATGTCCTCCTCACGGGCCTTGGAACGGCAGGTTCGCGTGGCCTATTTTGGTCCGGCCACCACCTTCACGCACCAAGCCGCCCGCCTGCGCTTCGGCGCCAGCGTGACTTACATCCCCTGCGAAACCATTCCAGACGTTTTCGAAAACGTCCGAAATAATCAGGCGGACTACGGCGTCGTCCCGATCGAAAATTCGACCGAGGGCGCGGTGACGCACACCCTGGATGAATTCGTCCAGACGCCGCTTCGGATCTGCGCGGAGATTTACCTTCCGATTTCACACCACCTGATGGCCGCCGGACCGCGCCGGGGCATCCGGCGGGTGGTTAGCCACAGCCAGGTGCTCGCGCAGTGCCGCAACTGGTTGCATGCCGAAATGCCGGGGGTGGAGATCGTGCCGACGACCAGCACCGCCCATGCGGCGGAGATGGCGGTTCAGGATCGGCACGTAGCGGCCATTGGCAGCATTCTGGCTGCAGAACATTATCATTTGCAAGAGTTGGCGGCGGAGATTCAGGATTTAAGCGGCAATACGACCCGCTTTCTGGTGATCGGCAAATCGTTTGGGCATGCCACCGGTGACGATAAGACCTCGATTTTCTTCGCTGTCCAGCACAAGGCCGGCGCTCTGCACAGCGCCTTGGGGTCGCTCAAGAAATATCGGCTCAATATGACCAAAATAGAGTCCCGGCCCAACAAATTGAAAGCCTGGGAATACCTCTTCTTTGTGGATATTGAAGGCCATGTCGAGGAACAGCGGGTGCGCCAAGCGTTGCGCGATCTGGAGCGCCATTGCACGCTGATGACGGTTTTGGGGGCTTATCCCCGGGCGCCGGAAGCGGATTAAGTCAGAGATCAGAGGTCGGAAGTCAGAGGTCAGGCTGTAGCATGCTGTCATCCTGAGTCCCGACTCTCCGAGAGGTCGGGACGAAGGATCTCGATCCACTCGCCAAACACGGAGATTCCTCGCTTCGCTCGGAATGACAGACAATGGCACATGCTACGTTATTTGTGTCGTCGTGTATAGAAGCACAAAATCCGAAACAATACATGAAAAATATCGCCCATTCGTGGATCCTGGACTTGAAGATGTATGAGCCGGGCAAGCCGATCGAGGAAGTGGCGCGGGAACTGGGGTTTGAGTCCGTGGATGATATCATCAAGCTGGCGTCCAACGAAAACGCCCTGGGCCCCTCCCCCCTCGCCTTGCGGGCAATGAAGCGCGTGGCCTCCCAAATGCATCGCTATCCCGATAGCAGCGCGCATTTACTGCGGCGCGCCCTGTCGAAAAAGCTGGGTGTCAAGCCGGATCAGCTCCTGATAGCCAACGGCGGCAACGAGATCATCGAGTTCATCGGCCACGTGTTCCTGGGACCGGACGTGGATATGGTTGTCGCCGACCGCGCCTTCGCCATTTACCGGCTGATCGGCGATATGTTCCGCGCGCGGGTGATCAGCGTGCCCATGAACCATTTTACACATGATCTGGACGCCATGCTGGCGGCGATTACGCCCCAGACGCGGGTGGTTTTTATCGCCAATCCCAACAATCCCACCGGCACCATGGTCAGTGGCGAAACGCTGGACCGGTTCATACGGCAGGCGCCGGAGCATGTTGTCGTGGCCCTGGACGAGGCCTACGTCGAATTACTGCCAAAAGATCAACAGCCTGACGCGCTGAAGTACGTCCGGGAAGGGCGCAAAATCATTGTCCTGCGGACGTTCTCCAAAACGTACGGACTGGCTGGCTTGCGCATCGCCTATGCCGTGGCGCCGGAAGAAGGCATTCAATTGATGCATCGCGTTCGCCAGTCGTTCAATTTCAATTCCATGGCCCTGGCCGCCGCTGAAGCCGCGCTCGACGACGACGCCTTTATCCGCAAAACGCGCCGCATGATCCAGGCCGGCCTGAAACTGTTTATGGAGCACCTGAACAGCATGGGGATTGCCTATGTGCCCTCCGTGACAAATTTCATGCTGGTTGAGGTAGGACAGGCGCGGGCAGTGTTTCACGCTCTGCAGAAAGAAAAAATTATTGTGCGGCCCATGGATGGCTACGGCTTGCCCGATCATGTGCGCATCACCGTCGGAACCCGCGCTGAAAATGAACGGTGCCTCAAAGCCCTCGCCCGCGTACTGAACAAGCCGGAACCGCAGTTTTGAGCGGGAACAGGGACTATTCTGTTCCTGTTGTGGCTGGCGAGGGATTGCCGGTTTGTGGTCCTTCCACTGCGGCCGGCTCGGCCGCCGGTTCTCGAGACGCCTCGGACAACGCGCTCTCCGGCTGGATAGCGACAGATTGAGGGACCTCCACGTGATGATGCTCCTTGAAGCGCATGGACATGATCCGGGAGACCTTGTCGTCCTCCATCGTGACCCCGTATAACGTTCCGGCCGCGCCGATCGTCTGGCGGTTGTGCGTAATGACCAGAAACTGCGACTGGTTCAGGAAGCTCTTCAGCACTTTGACAAACCGGTGGATATTGGAATCGTCCAGAGACGCGTCTAATTCGTCCAGCAGGCAGAACGGGCTGGGCTTGACCATATAAATGGAGAACAGCAACGCCACGGCCGTCAGCGTGCTTTCACCGCCCGACATCAGGGAAATGCTCAGAAGTCGTTTGCCCGGCGGACGGGCATACACCTCAATGCCGCATTCCAGGATGTCTTCTTCATCCGTCAGGATCAGCTTGGCAGTTCCGCCGCCGAACAACTGCTGGAACATAGCCTGAAAATTCTCGTTGATCTGGGCAAAGGTTTTCGAGAACATTTCCGTCGTGGTCTGATTGATTTTCCGGATCATATCCATCAACTGTTGTTTGGATTTGACCAGGTCATCCTGCTGTTGGGTCAGGAAATCAAACCGCTCCTGGAGCTGTTTGTATTCGTCAATGGCCCCGGTATTGACCGACCCCATGGCCTCAATCTTCGCGCGCAGTTCCGCGACTTGGCTTTCCATGACTTCCGCGGCAGGGCGTCCCGACTCTCCGAGAGGTCGGGATTCGGGCCACTCCGGTTCCGGCTCCGCCCGGATGGCCTCAGCCGTCAGACGATAGTCGCCCGTCACGCGCTCCAGAATATGCTCGTGCTTCATCCGGGCCTCGGCGCATTTCACGGTCAGTTCGTTCTTGCGGGCGCGTTGCGCCTCGATATCCACGCGCTGTTTCTTGACCTGTTCATCCAGGATCTTGAACTCGGCCTGTTGCCGTTCACGCTTTTCCTGGAGGGCCTGCAGGTGCTCAACCTGGGTCTTGAGGGTGGCATCGAGGTCGGGAATCTTCTGCTGGTCTTCCGTCACCGACTGCTTAAGGGCCTCGATGGCGGCCCGGTATTCCTCCACCCGCGCCGCGCGTTCCCGGATCGTTGCATCGGCCTGCGCGATGCGGTCGCTGAGCGGTTGATGCTGGGATACCAGATGCTCGACGGCTTGGCGGTGTTGGGCGGCGCACACGTTGGCGGTCAGAAGCAAGTTCAGCATCTGCTTGTGATCATGTTCTAACGCCGCCAGGTCGCGGTTCCGGGTTTCCACCATGAGCTTGATTTCGCCGCGGCGGGCGTGGCAGGCGTCCATTTCCGCGATCATCGCGCTCTTGCGCTCGGGTGAACTGCCCTGTTTTTCCAGTTCGTGCAGTTCGTAGGTCACCGTTTCCAGGTTGTCCCGCACCTGGTTGGTCTGACGAACCACCAGTTCCTGTTCGCCTTCGCGCCGGGCCAAGCCCAAGCGTTTTTCTTCCAAAGCCGCGCGGGAGAGTTGAATCGCTTCGTCCTGCGCCGTCTGCCGGAGCGTGTCGGCGTCGAACTTGCCCGCCAAAATGTCGGCGGCCGCGTGCAGGCCGGATAGTGTTTCCTGGAATGCGGCAACCTGGTGCCGCTGAGCTAGGCCGTTCCGGATGCGCACGTCACCGTGGGACAGCTCACACGCGCCATTGCCACGCATCAGCACACCTTGCCGCGTCACATACACCGCCTTGGGCGGAATAACCGGCGGCAACGCCTCGAGTGAATCTATGACCCAGACCTGGCTAAGCAGTCGCCGCAACAGGGGACGCATTGCTTCCGCCACGGTCACATGCTCAACCAGTGCCACAGCGGGAATGCCCGCTACAGCGGGAATGCCCGCCACAGCCCCGACCTCCCCGACTCTCCGAGAGGTCGGGGTCGGGGGGGTCGCCGACTCATCGTCCGCCCCGGGCACATTGGCGGCCAGCAGACAAATCGAACCTTGGGGGTCGGAGGCCAACCGCCGGATCAGACCGCGCGCACAGGCGACGTCAGTTACGATAACGGCATCCAGCCACATCCGCAGAACGGCTTCCAAAGCTTGGGCGTAGTCGGGTTCGGCGGTAATCTGGTCCGCCAGGGCGCCAAGTACGCACTCTCTGTCCAAGCCCAGCGCGGCCGGGTCGTTCAGCACCTGCTTGACGCTCTCGGGAAATTCGTCCTTCTCCGCCAGGCTCTTGGTAAGCAGCGCGATCTGGGCGGTCAGTGCGGCAGCCTGGGACTGGTTTTCGCTCCGCCGGTTTTCCCGGTCCTTGCTGTCCGCCGCCAGGCGTTCGCGATCAGCCAGGAGCGTTTTTAAATCCTGGTCAGCATGGGTAACGGCATCCGTCAGCGCTTTCAGGGTTTGGACGGATTCACTCAGACGCTTGTCGTGGTTTTCCAGGACGAGTTTCAGATTGGCCTGCTCGGCGGCACACCGTTCGCGGCGGCTGACAATATGGCGATCCGCGTTCTCCATCTGATGGAGCTCGTTCTGGAGCTTGGAGTGCCGATCATCGAGTTCCAGCATTTCGCCCAGCATTTTCTGGACGTCCTGCTTGGTCTGGTCCATGGCCTGTTCGTGCTGGGCGTTAATCCGGGACTTGGCCAGCAGGTCGGCCTCGGCTGTCTTTAATTGCGCGCCAACTTCTTTCAGACGAGCTTGACTCTGCGCCAGGGCGCGGCGGTCATTATCCAGCTCCTGGGTGACGCCGGCAATGTCGCGGGTGTCGCGCTGGATCAGATCCTCAAGCTCGCGTATGCGCCGCCGGTTGATTTCCACCGCCTGGCGCGTGCGTTCCAACAACGCTTGCAACTCCATATCGGCCTGGCGCTGTCCGGCACTCTCGCGTTCGATGTCGCTCAAACCGTCCCGGAGCGTTTCGCCCTGCTGTTCGTGGCGCTGGATATCCTGCTGGAGCGTCTCGATGGTTACGTTCAAGGTCGCCAGGGTGGTGGCAAAAGCCTGGAGTTCACCGGTGATGCATTGAAGTTTTTCACGGGACATAAAAATGTCCAGCCGGCGCAATTCATCAAACATCGTCCGATAGCGGGCGGCCTTGCCAGCCTGGCGCTGGAGCGAGATGATCTGGCGCTTGACTTCCTTGATAATGTCGGCCAGGCGCAACAGGTTGTTTTCGGTCTGCTCCAGCTTGCGAAGGGCCTCGCGCTTGTCGGTCTTGAACTTGGTAATGCCACTGGCTTCCTCGAATACTTCACGCCGGTCATCCGGGCGCGCGCGCAGGATCAGGTCAATGCGACCCTGCTCCATCAGCGAGTAGGAGTTCGTGCCAATCCCCGTATCCATGAACAGACGCTGGATGTCCTTGAGACGGCAGGGTGTTTTATTGATGAAGTACTGGCCCTCGCCGGTATGGAACACGCGGCGGGTAACGGTGATTTCGTGGTACTCCGTGCCCAGGGTTTTTTCACAGTCGGTGAAGGTCAGGCTCACTTCCGCCAGGTTCAACGGCTTGCGGGCGTCCGTGCCGCTGAAGATGCAGTCTTCCATTTTGGAGCCGCGCAGGAGCCGTGCGCTCTGCTCACCCAGGACCCAGCGGATAGCATCCGATATATTACTCTTGCCGCAGCCGTTTGGCCCGACAATGGCGGTAATTCCTTCGCCAAATTCGAGCACCGTCCGATCCGCAAAACTCTTAAACCCAATCAGTTCAAGATTTTTTAAATGCACAAACCCCTCGCTATAT
>JBDRSI010000031.1:0-7168 GCA_043825055.1 Verrucomicrobiota bacterium | reverse complement strand
CTGGCCGATGAGCCCACCGGCAACCTGGATTCCGTGACGGGCTCCCAGGTGCTGGAGTTTCTGTTTGCGCTCACCCGCGGCCAGCGGCGGACGCTCATTCTGGTGACGCACAATATCGCCGTAGCCCGCCTGTGCGACCGTGTCCTGGAACTCAAGGATGGGCACCTGGAAAGCGCGTGAAGCGTGGAGTGTTACGTTGCCCTTCTCCTGTATACTTGACCCAATGGCTCCACAGTATATGATTGCCGTAACGAACGAGAGCGGCCATCACCAAAATCAAGGTATGCGCATAAATCTATGAATACCCACAACCTGAAATTGGGCGTTAACATTGATCATGTCGCCACTCTGCGCCAAGCGCGCGGCACGCTGTATCCCAACCCGTTGGCCGCGGCGCGGCTCTGCGAAGCTGCCGGCGCGCACGGCATCACCGTTCACCTGCGCGAAGACCGCCGCCATATCCAGGATCACGACGTGATTGCCTTGCGTAAGGCCCTCAAGATCCGCCTGAATCTAGAGATGGCCGCTACACCGGAAATCATTGCCATCGCGCTGAAGGTCCGTCCGGATGAAGTATGCCTCGTGCCGGAAAAACGCCGCGAGCTGACCACGGAGGGCGGATTGGATGTGTTCGGCCAGTGGAAGACCTTGAAAACGGCGGTCGCGCGCCTGGCCGATGCCGGCATTGCCGTAAGCCTGTTTATCGATCCCGATCGGCGCCAACTGGATGCCGCCGCGGCGGTGGGCGCGCCGGTGGTGGAACTTCACACCGGTACGTACTGCGATGCCGCCGGGGCTTCCATCCGGCGGGAGTTGAAGCGCCTGGTGGCGGGCGCGCGCTATGCCCGCGCTCTGGGTCTGCAGGTCAACGCCGGGCATGGCATCAATCTGGATAATATCCGCGGTATCCTGCGTGTTCCCTGTTTGGATACGCTTAACATCGGACACAGTATCGTGGCGCGGGCCGTGCTGGTGGGCATGCGGCTGGCGGTCTGCGAAATGCTGAAAGCCATGGCCGGTTACAGGGGCTGATCGGCATGAATTGGGATTGAAATTCCTATGTATCGCATTGATCAAGGAACCATAACATCCGGTGCGGGTTCAGTTGTCGGTACCGGCGTTGACCTGGTGGAGGTGGCGCGGATTCGCCAGGTACTTGAACAGTGGCGCTCCCGGTTCACGCGCCGGGTGTTCCTGGAAGCCGAGCGCCGTTATTGCGAGTCCCGGCCGCATCCCTGGATGCACTACGCGGTTCGCTTCGCCGTGAAGGAAGCCGTAGCCAAGGCGTTTGGCACGGGAATCAGCCCGGAGCTGGGCTGGCAGGATATCGAGGTGGTGGCCGATCCCGCCACCCGGGCGCCATCCGTGCGATTCAGTCCGAAAGGTCAGGCCCTGGCTGCCCGGCGCTGCATTGCTCGTGTACTGGTCAGTCTTTCGCACACGCATAACTACGCCGTGGCGCAAGCCATCCTGGTCGAAGGCAAAAATCAGACGACAGACGACGGACGACCAGGCTCCGCCGGAGCGCTTTGCCCAGGCGAGCAGACGACGGAGGGCGGAAAGCAGAGCCAGTAACCATTGCGTTCGGCGTGAGCAGCTTGTCCGCCGCAGCTTCTTAGCGAAGGCGGATGGCCACATTGATCGAGAACAGGCGGCCATTTTTATATGAAAATTATCTCCACTGCCGTCATGCGGGAACTGGACCGCAAAACTATCGCCGATTACCAGGTGCCGGGCAAAACGCTCATGGATCGCGCCGGATTTGGAGTCGCGCGGTTTGTGGATTACCTGTTCCATACGAAAGATTTTTATAGCCGCTCAGTACAGCTGGTTGCGGGCCGGGGCAATAACGGCGGCGATATTTTTGCGGCGGCCCGCTACCTCCGCCAGATGGATTACGACGTGAACATCCTGCTGGCGGGTTCCTTGGCCGATGTCCGCGGCGATGCACTGACCCACCTTGGCAAGTTGAAATCGAAGCATATTACCGTGGATGAATTGCCGACCCCGAAAGACTGGGAGGAGGCAATTGCCCTCACTCAATGTGCCCGTTCCGCGGATGCGCCGGTGATCGTGGATGGAGTCCTGGGTACGGGACTCCAGGGTCCCGCGCGCGGCCCTGCCAGCGGGGCCATCCGGTTTATCAACGCCCAGGCCAGCCTGAGCTTGGTCGTTGCCGTGGATGTGCCCTCCGGCCTGGATTCGGATACCGGCTGTGCGGAGGGTGACGCGGTCATGGCCGATTACACTCTGACCATGGGATTGCCCAAGCGGGGTCTCGTGGAACCATGCGCCGCAAATCACGTTGGCCGTCTGGAAACGATCCACATCGGTATTCCCGATGACCTGATTGACAAGGTCGAATCCGACCTGGAACTCATCACGCCTTCCGACCTGTATCCGTTGTTTCCCCGTCGTGCCCATACCGCTCATAAGGGCACATTCGGCCACCTGCTGATCGTCGGCGGTGCGGCTGGGTTTCCCGGCGCGATAGTGCTCGCCGCCAGGGCGGCCCTGCGCTCCGGCGTTGGATTAGTCACGGTGGTGGTGCCGCATAGCATCGTTCCTATCGTTGCCGGCCTGGCGCCGGAGGCCATGGTCCACGGCGTTGCGGAAACGGATATCGGCTCGTTGGCTTCCGGCATGTGGCCGGCCTGGCGCGAACGGTTGGATGCGTTCTCGGCTATCCTGGCCGGGCCGGGCATGACACGGCACGCGGAAACCGCGGCCCTGGTCCGGATGATGCTGGCCGAGACTAATGTGCCGCTGGCGCTGGATGCCGATGCGCTCAATGTGTTTGAAGGGCAGATGGGCGAATTGACAAAACGGACATGCCCGCTGGTCATCACGCCGCATCCCGGCGAAATGGCGCGCCTGCTGGGCCGCACGGTGGCCGAAGTCCAGGCCAACCGTTTCGAGATTGCCAAAGAAGCCGCTGCACGCGCACGCGCCGTGACGATCCTCAAAGGCACCGGGACATTGGTGGCGGAAGCCGGCCAGCCGCTGGCGATCAATATGACCGGCAATCCCGGTATGGCCACCGGCGGCATGGGCGATGTGCTCTCCGGCCTACTGGGCGGTCTGCTCGCCCAAGGGCTGAAGTCGTTCGACGCCGCCCGCGCGGCGGTGTTCCTGCATGGCCGGGCGGGCGACCGGGCCGCGGATGAAAAATCGGAGCCGGGCATCATCGCCGGCGATCTGATCGAAGAACTGCCCTACGCCTTCCAGAATATCATTCCGCGATAAGCCAGACGCCGGATAACAGCCTGTCCACCGACTTGTCCCGCTTCGGCCTTTGTTGTATACTCGCGGCAAACTGGATAAAACGCCATTGTTGGGGTACATATTTATGCTAGAAAAGCACATGAAAGTAACGGGGCAGAGCATTGCGGCACGACGCAAAACTTGGCAAGAATCACTCGAGCAAATTCAAGCCTCAGGTCTGAAATACTGCCCGTCCTTACCTGATGTGGCCCAAAGGTGGAACGCCTGGTGGCGCTTCAGGGCCGACGTTCCCCTTATCGTGGCACAAGTGGCCAAGACTTCGGATATCCGACGGGGCAAAGCCTTTGATCTTCTCGATCAACCCGGGGAATGGGTGCGTCTGCGCCGCAAGCAGGTTGAACAAACATATTACTTTGGAGAGGACCTGCCTTTTGTCAGAGTGGATATCGGCCCCGTTGCCATGGGTGCATTCATGGGTGCCCCTCTACGCTTTGCCTTGGCCGAACAAACATCATGGCAGACGCCTGTGATCGAATCGTGGGAGAATGCAATACGACTGGCGGTAGATCCTGATAACGAATGGTTCAGAAAAGTGTTGCTGCTCATGGAAACACTAGCCGAAGATGCCCGCGGTAAATACCTCGTCTGTCTTCCTGATCTCACGGGCGCAATCGACGCGATTGCGAACATGAGGGGGACACAGAATCTTTGCTTAGACTTCTATGAACAACGGGCGGCGGTCCGGTTGGCTACGGCTCAGGCAGTGGACGCGTGGGAGATGGTCTTTAGTCGAATGTATGATCTTGTATTGGGTCTTGGAGCGGGCATCACGCAATGGGTGTCGTGCTGGGCCGATTCGCCCTTCACGGTTCCAACCTGTGATTTCAACGCTCTCATTGGGACGGAGGATTTCAAGGCGGTGTGCATGCCGTCCCTCAAGGAGCAAGCACGGCGTGCCGGGTTGTGCGTGTTTCATCTTGATGGGCCAGATGCGGCGCGCCATGCCGAAACGCTTGCCGAGGACCCGGACATAACTGCCGTCCAGTATACACCGGGTGCCGGCACCCCTTCGGCCCTGGCTAAACTTCCCATGTTTCGGATGTTCCAGGCACACAAAGTTCCACTTTTTATTGAGTGTCCGTTTGACGAAGTAAAACAACTGGCCCAGGAATTGGATCCCAGAGGATGCGCCATCCGGGTATCAGGACTGGAATCGCAAAAGCAAGCCGAGGCATTGATTCAATGGCGGGAGAAAGCATTCGCATGACCTAAGACATACGCCAGACGGTGCCACATCGCAACGCTCAGATCCTCCGGTCGTGTGCGCGGATCAATCTCCAGTTCCCGGAAGGCCGCGAGCACATCCTCGGCGGTCAAATGAGTTTCAATCGGTAAATCAACGGATCGCTCATTCACTGAATAAGCAATGTTGGCATTACCCAAAATGGTTTTTAGTTGTTTGCGCCGGCGGGCAAACGCGAATTTCGTGAGCGCATAGAAAAAATGCCGATCCTGGCAATTGTCCGCCGAACAATTGGCCGCTGGCCGCTCGCGCCGGACCAGGTTGAGAATGGTCGAACTGACGCCCGGCGCGGGATAGAAACAGGTCGGGCTGACCGTCTTGCGGATGGTCACATCATAGCGTAATTGGGTCCAGAGCGTCAGCAGGCCGAAATCCTTGTGGCCTGGTTTGGCGATCAGCCGCTCGGCCACTTCCTGCTGAAGCGTCACCGTGAGTTGCGCCGGCGGCGTTTCGGCCTGGACCAGGTTGACTAGGATCGCGCTCCCCACGGAGTAGGGCAGGTTGGCCACGACCTTGCTGATCCCCGACCGGAACAAGGCTTCGTGATCCACCTTCATCATATCACCGCAGATGAGTTCCACATTTGGAAATGCCTTCAGCCGCTCCTTGATGAGCGGCCACAGACGCGGGTCCTTTTCGACCGTCACTACCCGGCGCGCAACGCGCGCCAAAGGCTCCGTCAGCACGCCCAGCCCCGTGCCGATTTCGAGCACTTCGTCCCCGGCCGTGACGCCGGCTGTATCGAGCAAGATCCCCAGGATGTTGGCATCAATGAGGAAATTCTGCCCCAGCGACTTCTGCGGCCGGATATCCCATTCCGCCAGGATCGCATGCACATCGGATATACGAGTCAGTTTCATGACATAAAATCAGACTGAAGGCTACCCGCCTGCATCGCTGAGCGAAGCACTGCGGGCAGGCAGGCTGTGGACTGTAGTCTTATATTGGATTAGCCGTGTAGGGGTCTTCCGTCCCTTGTCTGGCGCTTGCCCGGCGCATCCGTGCCTGACAGTGGATTTGTGTCCATACGTTCCTTCCCCCCGGTTGGGCAGTGGCCCGCGACACTCGCACGGAGCATTCCGCCACACGGAGATTGCCGGATGCTACTCGTTTCAGACGACCCCGCACAAGTTATTTTTCATGTTGAACGGATCCTGCCGGCCACCCTCAACCTCAAGCACCGGGCGCTATTGACAATGGTCTATGGAGGGTTATCCATTATGCCGCTCGATTTGCGCTTGTCCTGCCTCGGCCACCGTTATATATTCGCGCCACTTCGGCTTAACTCTGCCCGTTCGGCAAAGAAGGTAATCGCCATCATGAACAAGCACGATGTTTCGATTCTTAGGAATTTGGCAAACCAGTACATGTCGATTTGTTCCGATCCGGTTCAAGGCGAAAGGCGTTTGCTTTGGCGACAACACAACAGCCTTAAGAAAACCCGCCCCCTGATCTACGTCCGCGCGTTTGCATGGCAAGAAATGCCGCAGTCGCAATGCCAATGCGAGGATGATTTCTTCCGGCAATACGAGGATTTCTTCCTCCGTCACCTTTTCTGGAACACCATCAACGACGACTCAGTGTTTGAGCCATGGGTAACCGTCCAGGCAACGTATCGCTGTGAAGGATGGGGTCCGTCCGTTAACCGCAACTTCAGCGACGAAGCCAGGGGCTCTTTCAAGGTGGACTATCCCATCAAGAAACTCGAGGATATTGAGAAACTTCGGATGCCCTGGCACGAAATTGATGAAGCGCAAACGGCCGAGCGTGTCCGGCGGTTGTCGGATGCCATTGGCGATATCATTCCCGTCAACCTCGATCGCGGACCAGCCTACCGGATGGGGACGGCGGACCTGTCCACGGACTTGGGGTATCTTCGCGGCATCGAGAACTTCATGCTGGATATGGCCGATAATCCTGAGTGGCTGCATCGCCTGGTTAAGTTCATGGCCGATGGGGTGCTGAAGACACATCAAGAAGCGGAATCGGCAGGAGACTGGGGACGATGTGCCCATCAGAATCAAGCCATGCCCTATGCGGAAGAACTTCCCGATCCGGCAGCCAACGTCAACGGCGTCACACGCAGCCAGCTTTGGGGTTACATGGCGGCCCAGGAATTCACGGCCGTTTCGCCCGCCATGCACAATGAGTTCCTGTTACGCTATCAATTGCCTGTTCTGAAGGAATTCGGTTTGGTTGCCTATGGCTGTTGCGAAGACCTGACCCATAAGATCGACATGCTCCGTCAGATACCCAACCTGCGCCGTATTGCGGTCTCTCCTTTTTCCGATGTTGCCAAGTGTGCTGAGCAGATCGGGCAGGACTATGTCCTGAGTTATCGTCCCAGTCCTGCCGACATGGTGAGCTATGGCTTTGAGCCGGAGCGCATCCGATCGATTCTAAGACGAGACTTGGAGGCGTGTAAGAACTGTCATGTTGATATCACGCTAAAGGATGTTGAAACGGTTCAAGCCGATCCGGATCGTGTCCAAAAATGGGTGGCAGTCACCCGCGGGGTGATAGCCGAAGTATTCGGATAACCACTGCCGAACCATGCCATCCAGGCGATGGGCTTACGTCCGCGCCTGATGGCCGTCGTTGAGACTGTCGAAAAAGTCATTTTGGGCGGGTAAAAGGATT
>JBDRSI010000030.1:0-9159 GCA_043825055.1 Verrucomicrobiota bacterium | reverse complement strand
GCCGAAATGGCGCGACGCCCTTCGACCGAGCTCAGGGCAGGCAAGGTCGCGCCCTACGACGGCAATAGTAGGGCCTCAGCTTGCTGAGGCCATTATTCCCCTCCAATGGCGCCGCAAATGCCAGCGCGGCGCAACCGATGAGGCCGGCATCCGCGCCCAGCACCGCCGGAATTACGCGGATGCGCTCGGCAAAAAATGGATGCAGGCGTTCCCGCAGATGGCGACGCAGGGGATCGAACAGGACGCGGCCGCTCTGGGCCACGCCGCCGCCGACAATAATGACTTCCGGCTGGAGGAGATAGATCACGGATGCAAACGCCGTGGCCAGGCAATCGGCCATGGTGTCGAAAATCGCGCGCGCCAGCGGATCGCCGCGTCGGGCGGCCAGGGCAATCGTTTTTGGTGTTAGGCGTTTCAGGTCGTTTTTTACCAGGTCGCGTAACAACGAGCGGCGCCCCGCGCGCAGAGCTTGCGCGGCGGCGGCCACAAGCCGTATGTTGCCCACATACGTTTCCAAGCCGCCGCGGCCTTCGGGGGTACGCCGGCCATGGCGGTTGATAGATATGTGGCCGACCTCGCCGGCCATGGAATAGGCGCCGCGATATAGATGCCCGTCAATGACTACCGCGCCCCCCACCCCGGTGCCCAGGGTGGCAAACACGGCTTGGCAATAGCGGCGCCCGGCGCCATAGACGCATTCGCCGAGGGCCATAGCGTTGACATCATTGTCCACGAAAACACTCAGGCCAAACCGTTTCTTGAGCATGCCGGCCAGCGGCACGCGCGTCCAGCCGGGCACGTTGGTCAGGTTATAAATGAATCCGCGCTTGAAATCCACAAACCCCGGCACGCCCACGCCGATGCCCACCGCTCGGCGGCGCCCGGCGCCAAACCGGCGCAGGCACTGCCCGACGAAATCCAGCCACGCCGAGCGGGCGCGAATGTCGGCGGTCGCCACCTGGACCCGGTCAAGGACCGCGCCGGTTTCGTCCACCAGTCCGGCCTTGACGGCCGTCCCGCCAAAATCAATCCCGATCGCCAGCCGATGTCTACCTGTTTTCATGATTGTACCGATAAATCCCCTCCCTGAACGGAGTCACCTCGGACGCTTGTTGGGCTTTTTTCTTTTCCCGTCTTTTCCAGTTTGTCTGGCGGCCTGACTAATGCGGGATCGAGCAACACCCCCTGCGACTGAAGCTGGCGCTGCAAGACACGGACATCTAGAGCATGCACGTCGGAATCCGCGTGCTTGACCGCGAGTGCCGCTGCAGTGCCAGCCGCCTCTCCGGAGACGACGCATGGGGGTATGGCTCGCATCACATCCCATACTGACGTGTCGGCGGAAATGCACCGTCCGGCAGCCAGGAGGTTTGCGGTGCTAACACCGCATAGGGAACGCTTCGGTATGGCGTATACAGGGCCTGGCTTTCGCCAGTCCCCCGTGAGGCCGATGGCATCATCAAACCATTGATGCATGTGTTTCTCGCCAAGGGTGTATTGACCCATCAGTCGCCGCGTCATGCGGAAGCAGGCAATGGTGGCAGGCATGAGAAGCTGGATGTCCTTCTCGGGATGTTGGGCACGGAGCCCGGCAAGTTTGGCACGGACCGATTTGCGAGTTTGCAGGATATGATCCGTCACCTGATTGCCATCGTCACCACGAAAGAACGGCCCGGTGCCGCCTTCTTGCGCGCCGGAGGGACAATACGGATTCGAATACTTATGCAACTCGAGTTCTCCGCTCTTGAGTGTGTAGAACCAACCACACGGGACATTTGAGTTCAGGGATTCGGTTTCCTCGCCGGCCAGGAAGCAGACATCCGCGTCACCCGTCGCATCAACGACGGTACCGCATGCCAAAGCAAAGCGACCGGACTTGTTTTCAACAATGAGATGCGATATCCGCCTTGCCTCACGACGGACGGCGCAGAAACGTGTGTCGTACAACAGCTTCACTCCCGAATCCACGACCAGCTTTTCCAAGGCAAACATGTAAGCCGCGGGGTTGAAACCCGTCCGGTAACGGACGTTTTTCCGCTCCTCCACATCGCCGCCGGGACGCCAGCACGATGGAATACCCGTGAATCGGGCCGTCGTATTGTCGCATCGCAGATCGGCGACAGAGAGCTTCAGCAATTCCTCTCCCAAACCACCGATAACTTGTCGCCCTTGTCCATCACATATCGGCAACCACATCGTGACATTGCCCAGCGTCGCTAGCCCCCCGACAGCACTCTGCTTGTCTAAGAGGCAGACGCTGACTGAGTTGCGCGTTGCCGCGACAGCGGCCGCCACGCCCGCAATACCACCGCCCACAACAACAACATCAAATGACCCCGAGACGGGCAGATCCCGGGCAGGTTCATGAATCAATATATTCATTCGTAGCAAGCTCTCCTGTTATCATTAAGCCCAACGTCCGGGGTAATCGGCGAAGGTTTCCTGCTAACGGCGTCTGCGCCAGTTAGCAGGGAACTTCGCCGCGTCCACCCCGGACGTTCCTGTGGAAACGTTACGGCTGAGTTTCGTTTTTTCCGCCCCGGAAAAGCGCAAACTCCAGCCGCTGGATGATTTATTTCATCATAGAATTACTAACGCAATGTAGGGGACAAGATTAAACGAAATTACAATGATCTTGAAGAATCCGAGAAAACAGTAGATCGCAACATTGAAGGCTTCTCTGGTAATGGGAATCCATTTGCCGTGCATTCGGAAAACCCAATCTCCGGCAAATGCCAAGATCAGGGACGAAAGAATCAGAAGCCCTCCATTCATGATGGTACACCACATGAAGAATGTCCGAATGATGTTGATATCCATGGTGTGCTCCCTTTCTGTTTCCTACATCCAACGAATAGCGTTTTAGCCCTCAGTGCGGCGAGTGTAGCACGGTGGGATTGGGCGACAAGCCGATAATCAAGCCGCCTTAGGGATAAAATGCCAACAATACATGCAAATAAACTGCCAGGCTCCGCTCGGCTTGTTTTCTATTTGAACTTTCAACCCAAATCATTGTAAATTGCGCTCGCAACCGTTGATAATTCTGTTATGATCAGGTGCATTATGAAACCAAGAACCGCCTGCATCAAGCGCGCCACCCGCGAAACGCGGATTGAAATCACGCTCACGCTGGATGGCCGCGGCCGTTTCGACGTGGACACCGGCCTGCCGTTTCTTAACCACATGCTGGAGCTTTTTGCGCGGCATGCGCTGATGGACCTGCGCCTGCGCGCCCGCGGCGACCTGGCAGTGGATTATCATCACACCGTGGAGGACCTGGGCCTGTGCCTGGGCCGAGCACTGGATAAGGCCCTGGGCAACCGGCGTGGTATCCGACGCTACGGATGCGCCACCATTCCCATGGACGATGCCCTGAGTCGCGTGGTGGTGGACCTGGGTGGGCGTCCTTACCTGGTCTATGAGGTCGCCAACAAGCGGCGTAAAATCATGGCATTCGATGTGACCCTGATTGAGGAGTTTTTACAGGCTTTCTGCGTCCAGGCACGCATGAATCTGCACGTGGCCCAGTTTTACGGCCGCGAACCGCATCACGCCTATGAATCGGTATTCAAGGCCCTGGCGCGCGCTCTACGTGAGGCCGTGGCCCGGGATACGCGCGAGACGGGAATTCCGTCCAGCAAGGGAACACTCTAACGGCGTTCTTGGTTCTTGGTTCCGCGTTAATCTGAAACGAAGAACAAAGAACGAAGAACATTCTTGGTGCTTTAGATATGTCCGCACTGACCATTATTCCAGCCATTGACCTGAAGGGCGGTCGCTGTGTGCGTCTGCGCCAGGGAATTGCCTCCGATGAAACAGTATATTCGGATGACCCCGTGCAGATGGCCCAGTCCTGGGAACAGCAAGGCGCCGCCTGGCTGCACGTTGTGGACTTGGATGGCGCCTTTCAGGGCTTCCCCGCGCACACGGCCCTGATCGAAAAAATCGCGTGTGCCGTACGGATCCCCATCGAGGTGGGCGGCGGCCTGCGCACGGATGACCAGGTGGAGGCCTTGCTGGCACTGGGCGTGGCCCGCGCCGTGCTCGGCACGCGGGCCTGGACCTCACCGGAGACGCTCGAGCGCCTGGTGAAACGGTGCGGCGAACGCGTGGCAGTCGGCCTCGACGCGCGCAATGGACGGGTCTCGATCAAAGGCTGGACCGAAACGACCGGAACGGATGCCCTGGCATTGGCCGCGCGCCTGCACGCCCTGGGCGTTCAGACGCTGATTTATACGGACATCGCCCAGGATGGCATGCTGACAGGGCCGAACACGAAGGCCATAGCGGCGCTTTGCGACCGGGTGGCCTGCCAGGTGATTGCCTCCGGGGGCGTGGCTTCAGCGGCGCATGTGGCCGCTTTGGCGGCCCTGGGCAAACCAAACCTGGCGGGCGTGATCGTGGGCAAAGCCCTGTATGAAGGCACGGTATCGTTTGCTGAATTGCAATTAGGTTCATCAGAAACCGCTATAAAAAACAAGAAAAGAAACCGGAACATTGCCCGCTAAACACGCGAAAGGACACGAAAAAAGAAAAGATTTTCCTTTTAAATTTAGCGTTCTTTTCGCGTGTTTAGCGGGCAAATTCTTTGGGTTGTGGGCACAGCCCGCGTTAGGGAGCAAAGCATAATGATGATGGATATTCACGAATCGCGGCTGGCCAACGGCATGCGCGTGGCAACCTCCACCATTGCCCACTTGCAGAGCGTGGCGCTCGGTATCTGGGTAGGCATCGGTGCACGCTACGAAACACACACCCTGGCCGGCATCAGCCACTTTATCGAGCACCTGCTGTTCAAGGGCACCGAGCGCCTGTCGGCGCGCGACATATCGCAGGCCATTGAGGGCCGCGGCGGGTTCTGCAACGCGTTCACCCAGGAAGAGTTGACTTGCTACTACGCCCGCACCGCCGATGACCATACCTGGAAAGCACTGGACATTCTGACGGAAATGTATCGGCACCCGCGATTCGCGCCCGCGGATATCGAGAAGGAACGCGGCGTCATCATCGAGGAAATCATGATGTACCGCGACCAGCCGGAACAGGTGGTGCAGGAAATGCTCAGCGCGGCGTTATGGCAAGACCACGAGCTCGGACGCCCGCTGATCGGCTATCCCGAGACTCTGCGCGGACTGACGCGCGACCATATTCTGACGTTCAAGAAAAAGAAATACGTGCCGGAAAACACCGTTTTCATTTTCGCCGGACATGTTCGTCACGAGCAGTGTGTCCGCCATGTGGAAAAACTGACCCGGGGAATTACGAGCGCGCGGGAGCCCACGTACCCGCTCGTCACGTCAGCCGTGCCGCAAGAGCGACTAAACCTGAAAGCCAAGGACATCGCGCAGACACAAATGGCACTGGGCTTTCGGATTTTCGGCCGGTTCGACAAACGGCGCTATGCACTGAAACTGCTGAACGTGATACTGGGCGAGAATATGAGTTCGCGCCTGTTCCAGGTCGTTCGCGAAAAATACGGGCTGGCGTATGCCATTCATTCCGGCGCGCAACTGTTCGCCGAGACCGGCGCTTTGGTAATCAGCGCCGGCCTGGATCGCAAACGCCACGACAAGGCGCTGGAGCTGATTGTGCGCGAAATTCATCGCCTGAAACAGGAGACGGTCAACGCGCAGGAGCTGGAGCGAGCCAAGGAATACGTCGTCGGCCACATGCGGCTGGGACTGGAAAGTCCGTCGGGCCATATGATGTGGGTGGGCGATCAAGTCTTGAATTACAGGTCGGTCATGACGCCCGAAACGGTGAACGCGGCGATCCAGGCCGTGCAAGCCGAGGACATCCAAAAACTGGCGGACACCATATTCCGCGAACGGACAGCCAGCCTGGCCTGGCTCTCGCCGGGAACAGCCGCCAAGGACGGGGAGCGTTTCAAGGCCCTGCTGGCCGAGATGTAGAAAAACAGACGCCGGATGACAGACGACAGACACCGGACCCCGCGCGGCGCGGGACGACGGAAAAGAACTGCCATAAGAGAGTAATGCCTTAGCCATCTGGGTAGGTTGTGAACTTTAACGCTGTCATTCCCGCGAAAGCGGGAATCCAGTATTATTTTTTTTGGATTCCCGATCGGGTCGGGAATGACAATCAGCCCTCCGATAGCTGAGTTTAAATGAGAGAACATACTTGGGTTGACACTGTGGCCACAGGCCCGCATCAGGAGATTAGTGCCATGAAAAAAGCCATTATTGTCGTTCTTGTTATCATTGTGGCGGCGGTGATCGGGTTGCAATTGTTCCTGGCCTATGGGCTCACGGATTCCCTGCGCCAATGGGTTCTGCCGATGGCCAAGGATCGCTGGAACCTGGACGTCACCCTGGAACGCGTCAGCGTTAATTTGCTGGGCGGATCGCTCTCCATTCACGGCGTGCAGGTAATCAACCCGCCGGGCTTCGACGACAAGAGCATGATAACCATGAAGCGGTTTAAATTGACGATCGGCCTGCTGGCGCTATTTCGCGGCGGCATTGCCGAAATTGAGAAAGCCACGATCCGGGATGCGTCGCTCAGCATAGTTCGCAACCGGGAAGGCGCACTGAACATCGAGCCGGCCCTCGCGGCCATTCATACTGCCATGTCAAATGCGCCGGCCGCTGCGCCCGGCGAGGCGGGACCAGCAACCCCCGGCGGCGCCACGCCGCAAGTCCAAAGGATTCCTGACTTCGCAATCCGGCAAATGGAGGTCAAAACCCGCCTCCAGTATGTTGACCACAAGATCAGCGAGCCCCCGTTTCGACTGGGCCTCGATATCCAGGTGCGCCTGAAAGATATCACCAATTACGGGCGGGACGACGTTCTGTCCGGAACGATCAACTTGCTGGGCCACATCCTGACCACCGACCGTAAATGCGCGTTCGATCTGAATGGCCGCATCGCCCCGATCAAGGACCCCTCCCTGCTTAGTTTCGATCTGACCGGATCCATTCAGACGATTGATTTCAACAATTTCCAGGATCTGGCTAAGCGCTGTGGTTTTGAAAAAGGCCAGATTTCCGGGACCATGACCCTCTACTGCCAGCAGGGCATATTTGATCCGGAAAAATCCATTCTGCATCTGACGTTCAACAAGGTCAAACTCACGAAAGAACAGCAGGACCAGTTTCAAGGTATTCCGTTCCCCGAAACTTTCAAGGCGCTCGTCCCCGTCACAGGCACGCTGACCAATCCGGAGATTGATGTCCGGGAAGCCTTGATGAAAACCCTGGCCAGCAAGGACACGTTCGACGCCATCATTAAAGGGGTCCTGGAAGCCAAGTCTGCAGATTCGCAGGCCAAGAGCAACGCTCCGAACGCGGCGAGTTCCAGCAAAGGCAAACCGGACCAGCCCCTGGATATCAAAGACATATCGGGCGGATTGTTCGGAAAGCCGGAGTCGAAAAGCCAATGACAGCCAACAATCGAATCTTCGTTGGCCTCAGTCTTATCGCCGTGGTTGCCGCAGTCGTCCTTTCGGCCGCCAACCTGTATCTGGGCGATTTGAATCAGGATGAAGGCTGGTACCTGTACGCGGCCCAGCTGGTTGCGTCAGGCCAATGGCCGTACGTGGATTTTGCCTTTACCCAGGGCCCGGTTATGCCGCTGGTGTATGCCCTGTTCAAGCCGATCATCACAGCAGGAGGGCTGGCAGGCGGACGGTTGATAACTGCCTTGCTGGGCCTCGTGGCAGCTGTTCTTGCCGCCCGGCTGGCGGCCCGCCTGGTAAATATGGAATTGCGCGCCAGCGCGGCGCTCGCCACTTTCATACTCATCAGCGTCAACGTTTATCAAAGCTATTTCTGCACGGTTGTTAAAACCTATTCGCTCACGGCCGTGCTGTTAATGTTGGGCTTCCTGGCGCTGGCCGAGGGCTGGACTCGCCGCCATGCATGGCTGATGCTCATGGCCGGCGCGTTCATGGTACTTGCCACCGGTACACGCACTTCCGCCGGCGCCGTCTTGCCAATCGTTTTCCTATACCTGCTGATGGCGCGAAGCGCGCCACAAGCGGCTCACCGGAGTGCACCCCCCCTGGCCTGGCTCCATTTCGGGCTGGGCGCAACGGTCATGGCCTGCCTGGTCTTTCTACCATTCCTAATCCTGGCGCCGGAATCTTTTCTGTATTGCGTCATGCAATACCATACCCTGCGGCATTCCAGCGGCGGCCTGATGGCACTGGTTTATAAGGTCGGATTCCTGTCGCGCTTGCTCCAGGCTTATTTTGTCGCGTTTGGTATTGGGATTGCCGTTGTTTTTGCCAAATGGGCGTGGGCCCGCCTTCGCCCAAGGGGCTACGGTGGGCAGGCCCGCGCTCCGGCGGCAATGGCCACATCAGCGGCAACGGCCGCTCCGGCGGTGATGACCGCTCCGGCGGCAACGGCCGCTCCGGCCTTGATGCGGATTCTATGGCTGAGCAGCATCGCCATTACACTGATTCATTTTTTGGCGCCGTTCCCCTACGACGATTACCAGGTATTTGTTTTCCCTCTGTTGGCAATCGCCATAGTCAATGCAGCCTTACGACTTGTCGGCCAACGCGGAGCCTTGTGGTTAACGATGAGCATACTGGTCGTGTCACTGGGCGCTTCCGTGTCCTCGCCTCTGAACCAGGACTGGTTCATCCAGGGCCGTGACCGCATCTGGTGGCTGGTCAAGGACCGTTCGCCGCTCCAGAAACTGCGCGACACCGCCGCGCAAATCAGGAATGTTACCAAACCGGGCGATTTATTGCTGACGCAGGACCCGTACCTGGCCGTGGAAGCCAACCTGAAAGTGCCGCGAGGGCTGGAAATGGGTCAATTCAGTTATTTCCCGGCCATCAGCGACGATCAGGCCGCCAGCTTGCACGTGTTCAATCGCGCCGGCTTTGAGCGCTTGCTCCGGACAACGGAAGCACCCATAGCCGCGCTGAGCGGCTATGCGCTGGCCATCCAATCACCGGAAGTGACGCCGCTGACACCGGAAGATCAGGCCTTGTTCACAAAAATCTTGACGGACCGGTATACGCCCATGACCAACGTGCCCTGTTTTGGACAAGCCTACACAACGCTCACAATTTACCGAAAGAAAGACTGTAGACCATAGACTGCAAATGCGCTTATCGCCCTGAAGGGCGGACTCTTGTAGCCGCGGGCGTGAGCCCGTGGCCGCCGGAGGAATCCACGCCCT
>JBDRSI010000029.1:0-10559 GCA_043825055.1 Verrucomicrobiota bacterium | reverse complement strand
AAGCGCGCCTCGGGATGCACGCAACGATTGGTCGGAAGAGAACACGTGAGGATAAATTCTGTCTCGGTGCCTCCGTGGTGAGGCTTGTTTTGTTTGGGTTGCGGGCGTTAGCCCGCGTCAGGAAAAAAAACGCAATAATCGCCCCGATGCGCTTCGCGATCGGGACTGGAGGAAAATTATGACACAGTGGTGGATAGGCGCATTCGTGGTTATGCTGGCGGCGGCGCTGGGCTATTACATCCGCCTGATCATTGGACGGTACGTAGTGAAGTCCAGCGAACAGGATTCGAGCCGGATGCTGAGCGACGCCCGACGGGAGGCGGAATCCATTCGCCAGGGCGCCGGCCTCCAGGCCAAGGAAGCGGTGCTCAAGGCGCGCGAGGAGTTTGAAGCCAATATCAAGACGCGCCGCCAGGAAATTGCCGCTTTGGAAGAACGCTCCGCCCAGCGCGAGTTGAACCTGGACCGCAAGGTGGCCATGATCGACAAAAAGTACCAGCAGGTCGAACAGAAAGAGGCCGAAATCGAAAAGAAAGAAAAGGAAGTTAATCAACAGCGCGAGGAATGCCAGAACCTGGTCAAGACCGAACGCGAGAAACTTCAACGCATTGCCGGCATGACCCTGGAAGAAGCGCGCCGCGCGTTGATCACCAGGATCGAGGAAGAAGTGCGCGGAGAAACCGGCATGCTCGTCCGCCGTCTGCAGGAAGAGGCCAAGGAAACGGCCGAGCGCGAATCCAAGAAAATCCTGGCCCTGGCGATTCAGCGTTTTTCCAGCGGGCATTTCAGCGAGCTCATGACCAGCACGGTGGCCCTGCCCAGCGATGATTTGAAAGGCCGCATCATCGGGCGTGAAGGCCGCAACATCCGGGCGCTGGAAGCGGCCACCGGCGTGGACCTGCTCGTGGACGACACGCCGGAGGCCGTGGTTATTTCCGCTTTCGACCCCCTGCGGCGCGAAATCGCCAAGCAGTCCCTGGAGCGCCTGATCATGGACGGGCGCATTCATCCGGCCCGGATCGAGGAAGTGGTGGCCAAGGTGACGGAGGAAATGGCGGACCTCGTCCGCGTCGCCGGGGAAGAGGCGATTTACACGCTTGGTCTCCAGGGCGTGGATCCCGACCTGGTGCGGACCCTGGGGCGCTTGAAATACCGAAGCAGTTACGCCCAGAATGTGCTCATGCATTCCATTGAGGTTGCCCATCTCATGGGCATCATGGCCGGCGAACTGGATCTGGACATCATGCTGGCCAAGCGCATCGGGTTGTTTCACGATATCGGCAAGGCGTTAGACAGCGAAGTGGAGGGGAGCCACGCCGTCATCGGCGCCGATTTTCTCAAGCGCCACAATGAGCCGCAACTGCTGATCAACGCCGTGGCGGCCCACCATGCGGATGTGGAGCCGGAAAGCATATATGCGTTGCTCTCGGCCGCGGCGGACGCCATTTCGGCGTCCCGCCCGGGCGCGCGCGCCGAAACGACTGCCGTGTATGTCAAGCGCCTGGAACATTTGGAGGCCATCGCCGGCGGCTTCGCCGGCGTTGAAAAATGCTATGCCATCCAGGCCGGCCGCGAGGTGCGCGTCATTGTCGTGCCGGACAAGGTGGACGATGCCGCGGCCATGCACCTGGCACGGGACATCAGCAAGAAAATAGAACAGGAATTGCAGTATCCCGGCCAGATCAAGGTGACCGTCATTCGCGAAAAACGGTGCGTGGAATATGCCCGCTAGCTTGTAGCCGCGGACGTGAGCCCGTGGCCACCGAAGGAATCCACGCCCTCACGGGCGCGGCTACCCGATTAAAATTCCAAACCAATCGGGAAAAGAAGCCCGTAAAAAAGCGCTGTCATGAAAACAACGCTGAAGAAAAAGTTTGCGAATCCGACAAGTGCATACCGCTCCAAGCCATTCTGGGCTTGGAATGGGAAATTGGAGGAGCAGGAATTGCGCCGCCAGATTCGGACCATGCGCCGGATGGGCCTGGGCGGCTTTTTTATGCACTCCCGGGTCGGCCTGGCCACGTCTTATCTCTCCCGGGAATGGTTTGACCTTGTGGGAGCATGTATTGACGAAGCCCGCAAGCAGAAGATGGAAGCATGGCTGTATGACGAGGATCGTTGGCCTTCCGGCGCGGCCGGCGGGTTGGTTACAAAAAATCCGCAATACCGTATGCGCAGTCTGGTTATTCAAAAGGTCCCCGCGCTGAAGGCCATTTCCAAAGACTGGTGCGTCGTGGCAGTGTTTGCGGCGACCACGGGTGAAGGCACCGTGGTACGCAACGTACAAAGGGTTAACGGCTCACGTCAACACGTGCCCGACAAGGGGCAGACGCTGTACGTGTTTCATGAAGTCCTGGATCGTCCTTCCGACTGGTATAACGGATGCACCTATCTCGACACGCTCAACCCCGCGGCGGTTCGTGCATTCATCCGGACGACACACGAAGCCTATTGCCGGCGGTTCGGACGGCACTTCGGCCGATTGGTGCCCGGCATTTTCACGGACGAACCCAACTATTTTACCGGTGACGGCAATCCAACGGATGTTCCTTTCGAACATAGCATTCCCTGGACAGGGCGGCTGAATGCCGTCTTCAAGCAACGCTATGGCTATGACTTGATCCCACATCTCATGGAAACGGTGTTCGACGTGGATGGCCAGATTGTGACACCTGCCCGTTACCACTACCACGATTGCCTTACGCACCTGTTCGTGGACGCTTTCTCCCGCCAGATCGGCGAATGGTGCGCTCGCCACAAACTTATATTCACGGGGCATGTCCTCGCAGAGGATACCCTGATTTCCCAGACTGGGAATGTCGGCGACAGCATGCGGTCCTACGAGTTCATGCAGGCCCCCGGCCTGGATTTACTCACCGAACATTGGCGCATTTATGACACGGCCAAGCAGGTCAGTTCTGCCGCGCGTCAGTTTGGGTGGACCTGGCGTTTGACGGAAACTTACGGGTGCACTGGTTGGGATTTCCCGTTGGAAGGTCATAAAGCCCTCGGCGACTGGCAGATGGCACTGGGCATCAACTTGCGGTGCCAGCACTTGGCTTGGTACACTATGGCAGGCGAAGCCAAGCGCGATTATCCGGCCTCCATCAGTTACCAGTCCCCCTGGTGGGACACTTATGCCAAGGTCGAGGATTATTTTGCCCGCGTCAATGTGGTTATGACACAGGGAACGGAAGTACGCGACTTGTTGGTGATCCATCCCATGGAAAGTATGTGGCTGCTCCATCGCAAGGCATGGAGCAAAGATCCCGCCGTGAAAGCGCTGAATATGCTCCTGCCGCGCGTGCGCGATATGCTCCTGCAACAGCACTTGGATTTTGATTATGGCAGTGAAGACATCATGGCCCGGCATGGGCGCATTACACGCGGGCGGCAAGGTCCCGAACTGCGGATTGGCCGCGCCGTCTATCGCTCCGTGCTGGTTCCGCCGCTTATGACCATCCGGCGCTCCACCCTGGATTTACTGCGCCGGTTTCGCGAGGCCGGTGGCATGGTCATCTTCGCGGGCAACCCGCCGCCGTATGTCGAGGCCCGGCCCTCCAGCGAACCGGCCAGCCTGGCCGGCGCGTGCATCCGGATTGCTCTCGCGGAAACGGCGCTCACCCGGGCGCTGGCGCCGACCTGCCGGCGCGTGTCCATCTGCACACCGGAGGGGAAAGAAATTCCTTCAGCACTATATCTCCTGAGGGAGGATCAAACCGCATATTATTTATTCCTCTGCAATACGGGCCATTCCACCGCACAATTAAGGCAAGATCAATTTAACGATGTTATGGTGCGCGACCGCATCCAGGCCTATCCGGCGGCGCATATCATCGGGTTTGCGGATTGCGCCGGCGTTCCCCAGGAATGGCGCCCGGAGGACGGGCGGATTGGAGCGGCCAGGGCTCATCGCAACCCATCGGGCCAGTGGGTTATTAAAACTTCCCTGGAACGGCTGGCCAGCCGGCTCTTTGTTATCCCAAAAAAATCCGTGACCGGGGTTTCACCGCCGGTTCCGGCGCTTCGCGAACGGGCGGTGCGCCCGCTGAAGGTCAAGGTTTGGAATGTCCATCTCAACGAAGCCAACGGACTGGTGTTTGACCGGCCCCGGTATCGCATCGGCAATGGTGCGTGGCAACCGGAAACCGAGATTCTTCGGGTGGACCGCGCCGCGCGGAGCGCACTGGGTATTCCGTTCCGCGGGGGAAACATGGTTCAGCCCTGGGCGCAAAAAAAAGCGCGCGAGCTCAAGACCATTCCGGTTGAACTTATTTACTCAATCCGTGTCAAAACAGTGCCGGCTGGCGTCATGGAATTGACGCTGGAACATCCGGAGCGGTTTAGGATCAGCCTGAACGGTCGGCCGCTTGACACCCGGCAAGCCCGCGAATGGTGGACGGACCGTTCCATGCGCAAGCTATCGCTGGATACGGCGCAATTACATCCCGGCAATAACGAATTACGGTTTTTGTGCGATTACGACGCGAATTCCGGCTTGGAGCCTTGCTATCTGCGCGGTGATTTCGGGGTTAAGGTCAAGGGTACGCAAGCAACCATTACGCCGCCGGTTACGTCTTTGAAAATCGGCGACTGGGTTAAGCAGGGCCTGGCGTTTTATGCCGGCCATGTCACGTATCACGCAAACGTAAAATTGCCGCAGCGGAAGGATGCGCATGTTTTCCTGCGGTTGCCGGCTTTCCGCGGTGTTGGAGCGCGGATCTTCGTCAACGATCAACCGGCAGGGGTTCTGGCCTGGCCGCCGTATGAAACGGACATCACGGCTTTTGTCAAAAGCGCGCAGCCGGCTCACCGCGCGCCGCACGCGGTGATGCTGGGCATTCAGATTCTGGGTCACCGGCGCAACTCGCATGGGCCTCTGCACCACGCGCAAAAATGGCCGCTATGGACCGGACCGGCGGAATTTATCACCACCGGCGACCAATGGTGCGAAGATTACCAGTTAGTTCCCTGCGGCTTGTTGAAGCCGCCGGAGCTTGTGATTAAGGTGGCCGGGAAAGAATAAATTAGGCCGCCAAAGGCGGCAACTGTTTCATGTAGCCGCGGCGGTGACGCCGTGGCTGCCGGCCGGATCCACGCCCTCACGGGCGCGGCTACACGGATTAAAATTCCTTAACATTAAATTATGACCGGTATCAATGTGTCAGCCAAACCTCCTAAAATCTACCGCATTGCCGAGATTACCCGCCTGATCAAGGCCGTCCTGGAGGACGAAGTGGGCGAGATCTGGGTGGAGGGCGAGCTTTCCAATTTCCGCCAGCCGGCCTCGGGACACTGGTATTTCACGCTCAAGGACGAGAACGCACAATTGGCCGGCGTGATGTTCCACGGCAACCAGCGCGGCGTGCGATTCCAGCCCAAGGACGGCATGCTCCTGCGGGCCCATGGGCTCATCAGCGTCTATGAGAAAAGCGGCCAGTACCAGATGATTGTCCGCTCCCTGGAAGCGGCCGGCCAGGGGGCATTGCAGGCGGCCTTCGAAGCGCTCAAGCGCAAGCTGGCAGCGGAAGGCCTTTTTGACCCGGCGCGGAAAAAGCCCTTGCCGCTCCTGCCACGGCACATCGGGATCGTGACTTCACCCACCGGCGCGGCTATCCGCGATATCCTGAACATCCTGACGCGCCGGTTCTATAATTTGCACGTTGTTGTGGCGAGCGTGCGTGTCCAGGGGCCGGGCGCCGCCGAGGAAATCGCCGCGGCCTTGGATGACTTTAACCGCCGGGGCGATATGGATATCCTGATCGTCGGGCGCGGCGGCGGCAGTCTTGAGGATCTGTGGTGTTTCAACGAGGAAAGCGTGGCCCGCGCCATCGCGCGTTCGGCCATCCCGGTTATTTCGGCCGTCGGCCACGAAATTGATTTCACAATTAGCGATTTTGTCGCCGACCTGCGCGCGCCGACCCCCTCGGCGGCGGCGGAATTAGTCATCGGCCGCAAGACGGATTTCGAGACCCGGCTCGCGGAATATTCGCGGCGCCTGGGCCGTGGGCTTCGCCAGCAGATGGCGGACTTGAGGCATCGGTTCCTGGCCGCCGGTCGCAGTTACGTTTTCCGTGAGCCACTTCACCTGGTGCGGCGCATCCTGGAACGGATCACCCGCGTGCGCGCACACATTCAACGCCAGGCTGAAAACAGCCTGCGTCAGGAACAACAGCGGGTGGACGAGCTTAACGGACGGCTCGCCCGGCACATGCAGGCCTGGAGTCACATCCAGACACTCGCCCTGGCGCGGCTGGAGACCCAGTTGAAGGGGATAAACCCGCTTGCGGTTTTGGAACGCGGGTATAGTATTACGTTCAGGCCGGATGGCCGCGTAATCAAGGCGGCAAACCAGGCCCAGCCGGGTGATCGGATCACAACCCGGGTGGCCAGGGGCACATTTGAATCGGAGGTTCTTAACCATGGCGACACAGAAAACAGACGACAGACGACGGACGACGGATGACAGACGACAGAAGACGGATGACAATCGGAGGTTATCAGCCATGGCAACTGTGAAGGACAGCGATAAACAGCCCGGCTTTGAAAAATCGCTGGAGCGGCTGGAAACAATTGTCCGCGAGATGGAAAGCGGCGAGCTCAGCCTCGAAAAAATGATGAAACATTTTGAGGAGGGTATGAGCCTCGTCGGGATCTGTTCGACCAAGCTCAACGAGGTGGAGCGCAAGATCGAATTGCTGGTCAAACAGGGCGACCAGATGGTCGCCAAACCGTTCGAGGTTCCGCCGGAGCCGGCGGAAGAGAAGTAGTCGTACCTCATACAACAGGAGACGCTATAAAAAACACGAAAAGAAACCGGAACATTGCCCGCGAACCACGCGAAAGGACGCGAAAAAAGAAAAGATTTTCCTTTTAAAATTAGGTCCGTCCGTGGCCGGACGACTGCAATCTTGGATTCCTGATCAGGTCGGGAATGATAAACAAAAGCAATCCATTCCGTCATTCCCGCGAAAGCGGGAATCCAGAATATGCGGCACTATGAAATTCCTTAGCATAAATTTAGCGTTCCTTTCGCGTGGTTCGCGGGCAAAATCTTTGGGTTACGGGCTCGGTCCACGTTGGAGTAGTTCCATTTCATGAAACGCATTCTCGACAAAGTCAATAGCCCCGCCGATCTGCGCTCCCTTGCCCCCGAGGAGCTGAACCCGCTGGCCGAGGAAATCCGCAAGCTGATTATTCAGACGGTCAGCCGCACGGGTGGGCATCTGGCGGCCAACCTGGGCGCCGTGGAGCTGACCATGGCCCTGCTCAAGGTCTTCGACCCGCCGAAGGACAAACTGGTGTGGGACGTCAGCCATCAGACCTATGCCTATAAAATTCTCACCGGCCGCAAGGATCGGTTTCATACGCTTCGCTCCTTAAACGGCTTGTCAGGGTTTGCGCTGAAATCGGAAAGCCCTTACGACGCTTTCGGCGCCGGGCACGCCGGCACGGCCCTCTCGGCCGCGCTGGGTATGGCGGTGGCACGCGACCGCCGCGGGGGTGCAGAACACGTGGTGGCCATCGTTGGCGACGGCGCCCTGGGGTGTGGTAGTTCGTTCGAAGCGCTTAACAACCTGGCTTCGGCCACGCGTCGCCTGATCGTGATCCTGAACGACAACGAAATGTCCATCTCCGCCAACGTGGGATCCATCGCCCGCACGTTGGGCGAACTGCTGGCCCATCCCCGGTATAACCGCTGGAAAAGTTCGGTGGAACGGTTTGCCAAGGACCGGTTGCGGCTCACCTGGCTCCGGCACATTTACTATCGCCTGGAGGAAGCGGTCAAAAGCCTGTTCTTGCGCAACGTGTTGTTCGAGGAATTTGGGCTTCGGTATATCGGCCCGATTGACGGACATAATATACACTTGCTGATCTCGGCCCTCGAGACCGCCCGGCGCTCGGATGAGCCCATCCTGCTTCATGTTTCCACCCAGAAGGGCAGAGGCTATCCGTTTGCGGAGGCGGAACCGGAAGCGTGGCACGGCACGGGTGCATTCGAAGCCGCCACGGGCATAGCGCTAAAACCCGGTAACACCCTGAAATATGCGGATGTATTCGGCCAGACCCTTGAGCGCCTGGCCGAAACCAATGACAAGCTGGTGGCCATCACGGCCGCCATGTCGGCCGGCACAGGCCTGACCTCGTTTGCCAAGCGCTATCCCGACCGTTTCTTTGATGTCGGTATTTGCGAGGAGCATGCGGTCCTGTTCGCCGCCGGGCTGGCTGCGGAAGGATTGCGGCCGGTCGTGGCCGTATATTCCACGTTTGCCCAGCGTATCGTGGACTACGTGATTCATGACGTGTGCCTCCAGCAGTTGCCGGTTATCTTTTGTCTCGACCGTGCCGGATTGGTCGGGGACGACGGCCCCACGCACCATGGCATGTTTGATATCGCGCTGTTCCGGTCGGTGCCGAACCTGGTCCTCCTGCAACCCAAAGACGAAGCCGAGCTGGCCAACATGGTATCCTCCGCCTTGTACTGGCAACGACCGGTCATGATTCGCTATCCACGCGGCGGCGGGAGTGGCCCAGCCCTGCCGGCAACATACGATGAAATCCCAATGGGCCGCGCGGAGGTGCTCCAGGAAGGTCGGGAGATCCAGCTCTGGGCCCTGGGCGATATGATTCCGCTGGCAAAACAAGTGGCCCAACGACTGGCGGCCCAGGGCCTGCAGGCGGGGATCGTTAATCCGCGCTTCATCGTTCCCCTGGATCGCGACCTGCTGAGCCGCCACGCGGCCACGGCGCGTTGTATCGCGACTTTTGAAAACGGGGTCGTTACGGGCGGATTCGGCTCACGGGTGACCGAGGCGCTGGCCGAAGTTGGCTATCGGGGCGCGTGCCTGCGGTTCGGCTGGCCAGACCAGTTCATCCCGCAGGGGCCCTTCGATGCCCTGGCGGAGCGTTTCGGCTTAACCGCGCCGGCCATTGCCGAACGGATTGGCAGCGTCATGAAATAATGCCGCGGGCACGAAGTAGTGTTCCAAGGTTTGGTTAGGCGCCCCCTGATCGCTTCGTCTTCGACTGCCGTCGCACGCGGGAAATCGATCGGTTCATTCTCCAGTATCTTGCCGCGCCGACAATGCCGGTGATAATGCCAATTGGAATGCATGCAATTCCAACCGCCCAAAACCAACCTTCCTGCGAGAAATGAATGATCGACACACCAGCGATCAGCAGGGCCACCCCAGAGCGCAGGTACGCCAGCAGGGTTCTTTCATTTGCCAAGATTGTCCGATCAATTGCCAGTTCATCCCGCAAGATCAGGTCGTCGCTGTCGAATCTCTCATAAGGCGAATCATGCATGTCTGTTCCTTTCTGCCGAATGTTGCGGCTGAGGCGCGATGCTATCGCGACGTCGCCTTTATGGGCTTGTTCGCTCGTTTCGTTGTTTCGGTCCCGGGATATTCCTGTCCGGGAACCAAGGGGTGCACTTGGGGATGGGCGTAGTGGACCCCCTGACGGTAATCCGTCCGTTCAATCCACCGCGCAAGGAGGTCTCTGTGTTGCTGCAGGTTGTGTTGATAGGCCGGATCGACGGCCAGGTTTATCATCTCCCCCGGAGCGACCTCCAGATCGAAGAACTGCTCCCGGTACTTTCCCCACGAATAGAGGCAATACTTGTACCGGCTGGTTCGGACCATCAGTCCCCGGGTGCCGAGCCCCCCGTCAAAAATGGTCTCGGCGACCACATAGTCTCGCCATGCAACGTTTTCCTTGCCCTCAACCAGTGATCTCAAACTCAAGCCGTCCCTGGCTGGCGGCAACTCCACACCTGCATAGTCACAGATTGTCGGGTACAGGTCCAGGCCGTTGGAAACGAGGTGTGTGGAGTCCACACAGGGTGTGCCCGCCGATCCGGGTGGCACGACAATCAGCGGCACCCGAACACATTCCTCATAGAGCGCGCTTTTCTGATTCCACTGATGTGCGCCGATCCCGTCGCCGTGATCGCTGGAGAAGACAATCAGCGTGTTCTCTTCCTGTCCCGAATCGCGAAGGGCACCGAGGATGGTCATGGTAGCGGCGTCGACCTTTTCCACCAGTCTATAGTAGGCATGTCGGTAGCGCCGCCAGTCATCCGGCGTGAAGGCGGCAGCACGATACATGGACTGTGCCTGCTGTTCCCGACGGACGGCTTCGGGTTCGAATGGAGCGATCGCGAAGTTTTTGGGAAGGGCGGGACAACGCTCGACAGGACACTCGGCCACGGGGCCCCAAGGCAGTGGCTGATCGCGAGACCATTCGCAAATGTTGTGCGGATTATCAAATGCTGCCACCAGGAAAAAAGGATGTGGTCGCCGTCTTTGGATGAACTCAGCACAACGCCCCGGCAATTCCCAGTCCGAGAAACCGCAGATAACCTCGAACCCATGACCGTTCGGAATGGCGATTTCCGGTACGTGCCACTTGCCGCCATAGGCGCACTCATATTCGTGCCGGGCGAGGACATGACCGAGTTCCATCGGTCGGAAAGCGTCGGGGATCGCCTGACCGTTTCGCTCGATCCCGACTTGATGCGGCATCAGGCCTGTGAACATGCTTGCTCGCGACGG
>JBDRSI010000028.1:0-2191 GCA_043825055.1 Verrucomicrobiota bacterium | reverse complement strand
AAAGTCCAGATCTATCTCGCTGAATTCCTCGCACCGCGCCATGAGATCCTGGATGGCCTCGATGCGTTCGGTCGCATGCTCACCGGCAACTATCAGGAGCTTGCTTAACCTTTCCACGCGAGGCAAATCCGGACACTCCTGACGGATTTTTTCCACCTGTGGTGCCAGGCGCTGGGCCAAAGTGGCTAAATCTGCCAGCGTAACTCCAGGGGTGATCTCCGCCAACAAGAGCTCCCATAGAGAATCGTCTTGTTTCCCGGTTCCCGAATATGCCGCCGGAGGCGCTTCGTCAAGCCACGGAACCAAATACCGGAGCTCACCCAGCAAATCATCGCACTCCGCGCCCAAAGCCGTCAGCCAGAATATCGCGTCTTTCGCCTGGGCGGAGCGCTCCGGCGTAGCCTGGTCGTCGGAGGATATCCCCGGCACCAATCCGGCCATCAGGGAACTGAAGTTCGTCAGCGCCCGGTACAGAGCCGGGAGACAGACGGCAGACGGCAGACGACGGATGACTGACATCTGATTTCTGATTTCTGACATCTGACTCAAACCGGCTTCCGATTCCTTGTGGTCGGCCGTCAGGCGATCTATTTCCTCCAGTAGTACACGGGTGGTGTCTTCGAGTCCTGACTGCCAGTGCGGGGGCAAAATCGGCGCGCGTGGTAATTCCCGGAGCCCTTCGCTGAGAGTGGTCAAGTAGCCGGCCAAATTGCCGCTGTCCACCGTGGACACGTAGAGCGGGTGAAGCGGATCGAGCGTGTGGGTATCGTACCAGTTGTAGAAGTGCCCGCGGTAGCGCTCTAATTTTTCCATCGTGGCCAATGTCTGCTCGGTCCGCCCGATAAGGCTGCCGGCCGACAAGTAACCGAAATCATAGGCCGCCAGGTTGCTGATCAGTCCCATGCCCATATTGGTCGGGGAGGTGCGCGCCGCGACGTGGGGTTGCGGCACTTCCTGAAAATTATCCGGCGGCAGCCAATGATGTTCCTGGGCGACAAAATGATCAAAATATGCCCACGTTCGCCGCGCCAAGTTGCGGAGAAAGAAGACTTGCTCGATCGTCAACTGCGACGGGCGCAGACCAAATGGCCGGCCCGTAATCCAAGCTGCGAACGGAGCGACCAACCACAGTGCCAGAATCGGTCCGGCCAGGATCCAACCCGCCGTACCGGCGGCTACTAGGACACTCCCCGTTCCTATCGCCACCACCGGTGCAATCCACATGGTTCTTGCGGTTGCCAGGAATCCGCCGGAAACAGCCCGTGCCGCTTCTGCCGCCGTTTGCCACTCCAGAATCCGGCGCCCGCTGATGCAAAGGCGCCAGAATACCCGCAAAATCGCGTCAAGGTACACGCTGGTTTGAAACGGGAGGAACATAAGTTCCATGCCCTCAATCGTCCACGCCCTCGATTCATTGACCAAGACACGTCCGAGATGCGCCGACCAAGCGGCTTGTTTGGCCTTGACCAGAAGGTCGCGCGCCAATCGTGCCAAGCTTGGCAGAAAATAGATGGTGAGCAGGGTCGCCGTCCAGCGCAACGCTTCGTCCGGCACCCCCGCCCAACCGAGGATAAAGGCCGCCAGCAGTGCGGCCGGGACCAGACTGCGCCGCAAGTTATCGAAGATCATCCATTTCGCCAGCGCCCCGAGCGGATTGATCACGCGCTTTCCATCCGGACCGGGCACCGAGGGCAACAGCCATCGGGCAATCTGCCAGTCTCCCCGGATCCACCGGTGATGGCGACGGGAATCGGCCAGATAAGAAGGCGGGGACTCCTCGATCAATTCCACATCGTTGACGAATCCACACCGGGCATAACAGCCCTCGATCAAGTCATGACTGAGTATTCGGTTAAGCGGAAACCGATTGCCCGTCGCCGCGTAAAAGGCCTGCACGTCGTAGATGCCTTTGCCGACAAAGGGTCCCTCTCCGCAGAGATCGTGGTAGACATTGGATCCCGCGCGGGTATAGGGATCCAGGCCGATTTCTCCGGCGAACAGCCGGGCAAACCAGGAGCGCTGGGATCCGATCAGGCTGGCCCCCAACCGCGGCTGGAGCACCCCGTAGCCCTGTTTCATACAGCCCGTGGCCGGGTTGATTAGCGGTCGATTGAGCGGATGAGCGATCGTGCCGGCCAATTTGGCCGCGGCCTGCGGCGGAAGCTGTGTATCCGCGTCCAGTGTGATAACA
>JBDRSI010000027.1:0-2157 GCA_043825055.1 Verrucomicrobiota bacterium | reverse complement strand
ACGGCCCGACCGCGGTGCTCAAGTCTGTGGCCAAGATGGATCACGCCCGCACCGGCGGCACGCTGCTCAATCAAAAGTTCACGCCCCAGTTGCTCAAAGACGAGGCGGGGCTGGACAAGCTGGTGGGACTGATCCGCACCTACTTTAAGCTAGACGGTCATCACATCCAGTTCAACGTGGTGGACGCGGCCACGCTGCAGGCTGCACAACAGAATCCCGAGCAATACCGCGACCTGATCGTGCGCGTAGCGGGTTACAGCGATTATTTCTGCGACCTCAGCCAGGCGCTGCAAGATGAGATCCTCGCCCGGACGGAACACCAAGGGTTCTGAGGGGGAGAGGCGCTAAAGGGAGTCTGCCCATTAAGCAAGCTCTACGTTAACGGGATACTGCCGAATCCGGTAGTCTCCCGTTTTCGCCAGCACCTGCGCCAGGAACTTCTCCGGCACATCCACCAGGGTGCGCTTGTCTTCGATATGGATTTTGCCAATCACGTGGCCGGGAATATCGGCATGAAAGGCAATCGTACCGACCACGTCGTTGGGGCGGATTCCATGCGCCCGGCCTCTGCTGAACGTCAGGCGCACCATCCCATGTTCGTGAGATGTATTCTTTGCACAGCACCTAATCGGCTGGAGCGGATAATTCCGCTGGCCGCCGCCGCGTTTGAATCCGCCCTCGGCCTGGTGTGGACGCGTCTCCTGCCGACCGAGTAGGTGCTGCGCAAGGCCTACCGGCACCTCGCTGAGCGCGGCAATCGGGCGCTGTTTTTCGTCGGCGCGCGCCAGTTTCATGGCCGCTGCGGCAATTTCCAGCGGGTCGTGCCCGGCCTCGACCAGTTTGGCCACCAGTTCGCGCTCGCGCTGGTAACGGGCGCGCCCCAGCCAGACCGTCACGCGCTCAAGCAGCTGCGCTGCCCGTTGATTTTTAATATCTTCCACCGTTGGCAGCGTTGCGCGTTTGAGCGGCTGTTTGGTGAAGGCTTCGATGACACGCAACTGCCGCTTCTCACGCGGGGTCAGCAATGAAATTGCGATGCCGGTTTTGCCAGCCCGCCCGGTGCGCCCGATGCGGTGGACGTAAATCTCCGCGTCGTCGGGCAGGTCAAAGTTGAAGACGTGGGAAATATCGTCAATATCCAGGCCGCGCGCGGCTACGTCGGTCGCCACCAGGACTTTGCTCTGATTCTGGCGAAAGCGATTCAGAATCCGTTCGCGGGCGTTTTGGTCCAAATCGCCGTTCAGGGCTTCGGCGGGGAAGCCGCGCACCGAGAGTTCGTTGGCCAGTTCACCAGTGCCGGCACGCGTGCGGACAAAAATCAGCGCGCTGGTGATGGGTTCGCTTTCGAAGAGACGCGTCAGCGCAGCCAGCTTATCGGCCTGGTTGACGAGATAATAACGCTGTTCGGTGGCCGCCACCGTGACCTGTTCGCGCTGGATGCGGATGGACTGCGGGTCGCGCATGTAGCGTTCGGCCAGGCGACGGATGGCCGTCGGCAGCGTGGCTGAGAAGAGGGCGGTCTGGCGCTCGGAGGGCGTCTTGTCAAGAATGGATTGGATGTCTTCGATAAAGCCCATGCTGAGCATTTCGTCGGCTTCGTCGAGCACGACGGTTTTGACGCGGCTGAGATTGAGGGTGTTGCGCTCGATCAGGTCAAGCAGGCGGCCGGGCGTTCCGACGACTACATCAACACCCCGGTTGAGACGACTGATCTGCGGAGCGTAGGGTTGTCCGCCGTAGACGGCCAGCACGCGCGCCTCGCAAAACTTGCCGTATTCGTGAACCGCTTCCGCGACCTGCAAAGCCAGTTCGCGCGTGGGACACAGCACGAGGGCCTGCACGTGGCGCTGATGCGGTTCAAGGTTGTGCAAAATGGGGAGGGCGAAGGCGGCGGTCTTGCCGGTGCCGGTCTGCGCCTGGCCGATCACGTCCGCGCCGGTCAGCATGACCGGAATGAGGGCAGATTGGATGGGCGTCGGCTCGCTGTAACCCAGCGCGGCGACGGCCTGCACAATTTCGTCGCGCAGGTTTAAAGAAGTGAAGCCGGTTGTCATCTTGTCCTTTTCCAGTTGGGTAGTTCTGTAGTTCTTAGTTGGATAGTTTTTCCGCCTTCGACTACAACGATGGCGCGTGTGAACTACAAAACTAAAAACTACA
>JBDRSI010000026.1:0-4544 GCA_043825055.1 Verrucomicrobiota bacterium | reverse complement strand
GGGTCAAGCCCGGAATGACATAAGGGGACATTAGTCCTGCTGCGAACGCCCGGATGGCCGGCATATTTTTCCGCTTCTTTCATTCCGAATTCTACATTCTGCATTTCTTCTTCACGCCATGCTTTGAATCATTTCCGTGAGCGAGGCCCCGGCGGGCACCATTGGGAACACATTGGCTTCCGGCTCCACCATGCATTCCACCACGGCAGGCCCATCGGCCTCAAACGCTTTTGTCAGCATCGGCACCACGGCGGCACAGGTCTTCGCCCGCAGACCCAGGGCGCCGTGCGCCTCGGCCAGCTTGACGAAATCAGGCAAGTAAGGCGTGGTACCCGGGCGATCCTTGATCTTCTCGTTCTTGCCCCGCCCGCTTTGCCCCAGACAGGTGGCCGAATATTGCTTCTTGTAGAACATTTCCTGCCACTGGCGCACCATGCCCAGATAGCCGTTGTTAAGAATCACCACCTTGATCGGCACCCGGTGTTCCACGGCGACCACGAGCTCCTGAAAATTCATCTGGGCGCTGCCGTCGCCGGAAATGTCCACCACCATCTTGTCGGGGCGCCCGAACTGCGCGCCAATGGCCGCCGGCAAACCAAAGCCCATGGTGCCCAGCCCGCCCGATGAGATAAACGTGCGGGGTTGGGTATATTTATAATACTGTGCCGACCACATCTGGTGCTGACCCACTTCGGTCACGATGATGGCATCGCCTTTGGTCAGGGCGTAAATCTGCTCAATGACGTATTGGGGCATCGGCTTGGTCCCCTGCTGTTTGTACGCAAACGGGTTTTTCTGTTTCCATTCCTGAATCTGCGCGAGCCATTCCGTGCGTTCCTTGCTTTCCACCAGAGGGACGAGAACCTTCAGTACCTGCTTCACATCGCCAACCACCGGGATATCCACGGGCACGCTTTTGGAAATGGCCGTGGGATCAATATCAATATGCGCAATCTTTGCATGCGGCGCAAATTCCGCGATTTTGCCGGTCACCCGGTCATCGAAGCGGGCTCCGATGGACACGAGCAAGTCGCAATGATGCGTGGCGTAATTGGCCGTTACACTCCCATGCATGCCGAGCATGCGCAGGGCCAGCGGGTCTGTTTCGGGAAAGGCGCCCAATCCCAACAACGTCGTCGTGACCGGTATTTTGGCCTTGCGCGCGAGTTGGGCAACCTCCTCGGCGGCATTTGCGGCAATCGCACCGCCCCCCACGTACAGGAGCGGCTTTTTGGCCTTGTTGATCGCCTCTGCCAGCCGGGCGATCTGCTTGGGGTGGCCCTCCGTATTGGGGTTATACCCGCGGATGCTCACGGATTCCGGCGTGGGGGCCTTGGTGCCGGCGCGCTGGACGTCCTTGGGAATATCCACAAGCACGGGACCCGGCTTACCGGTGCCGGCTATATAGAAAGCCTCGGCAATAATGCGCGGCAAATCATCCACGTTGCGCACGAGATAATTGTGCTTGGTCACCGGCCGCGTAATGCCGGTTGTGTCAGCCTCCTGAAAGGCATCGTTGCCGATCATATGCGATGGCACCTGGCCGGAAATACACACGAGGGGGATTGAATCCATATGCGCCGTCCCCAGGCCGGTCACGGTATTTGTGGCCCCGGGACCGGAAGTCACCAGGCAACACCCCACCCGACCGGTTGCCCGGGCATAGCCATCGGCCATGTGCGTGGCGCCCTGCTCATGGCGGGTTAGAACGAACTTAAACGGGGCATCATACAAACCGTTAAAGATATCCAGCACTGAGCCGCCGGGCAACCCGAAAATGGTCTGCACGCCGGCCTTTTTTAATCCATCCATCAAACATTCCACTCCTGTGCGCATATTCGTTTCTCCTGTTTTTCGCCGCCCCGCCCGCAGCACTTCGCACAGCGACCCGCCTGCAATGTTGTGCATAGCACTGCGGGCAGGTGTGGGCAGGCAAGCGGACTCGCCTGGGCGAAGCGCTCCGGCGTAGCACGGTCCGCCAATGGCGGAAACCAACCCTTGTCCATTATGAACCTGTATTGTAGCGGATAATAACAAAAAAACCCACCGTTTTTTCACAGTGGGTTTCGAACAACCTGACAACGGGCGGAATGACGTTATCCGCATCCGTTGGCCACCGTGAAGGCGCGGCCCTCAACCAGGCACAATACAAGCGCCTGGAGAAGTCCGACAACAACCGTCAAGATGGCTAAATAGTTACGCATAAAACGTAATTTAGGGATTTCTGATGTTGATGTCAATTCTTTTTTGATATTTTTAATGGTACGTGTTTTTTCACCCGTGGTGCAGTGCTTTGCGCGCCGCGTCTGCAAGCATCAAGGAACGCTGTGCCGCCCACTCCATCTTTGATCTTCGGGCAAGCGTAGTTTTGGGAAAATGTATTGACTCACCTGTTCAACCGAGACTATAATGTAAATGGAAAACATGGGATGGGAAATGTGCGCAATGATCGCTAATTTACAATGACAACCACCGATAACCTTGCCAACGACCCAGCGCCCATCATCAACAAGCTGTTCCTGGCGCTCCAGAATGTCCGTTTTTATCCGCCGGCCCATTTGCTGGTGCAGGAAAGTACGGCCGATGTGCATAACCTTATGCAAAATGCACTTGCCTCGGGGCAGGAATTCTCATTCGGGTTCATGGAATCGAAACTCATGGTCAACGGCCGGCTGGTCGCCACCGACCCGTCTCAGACCAAGAACCTGGCCCGGCACTTCGAAATTCTGCACATTGGCACCGTCACATTCCAGCACGGGCTTTCACTCCCCGAACTGCGTTCGTTCCTGGAATGCCTGGCGATCAAGCCGGAACAGCTGAACGAAGCCGGCGGCTTCCAAAAAGCATTGGCTGACCACGCCTTGAAGCACGTTATCGTTAGCGATGTTCAATATGGCCGGATTAACACGAAAGATGTGAAAGGACCGGCGATGGATGATGACTATCGCAAGACCTTGCGCATGGCCAGCCAGCAGATTCCCACCGGCGTCCCCATTTTTAATGCGGATATGGCCGGCGCAGCGACTCCGTCTGCCGAACCCCAGGTCCACCTGCCATCCCCCGAAGAATTGAGGGAGCTCTACGCCATTCGCGAAAGGTTCAAGTCCGAATTGGACCAGAAGGTCCATGAAGCCACCCGTCACTATGAGGTTGAGAACAAGCGATTGACGTTCGAAAAGGGCACGATGGACTCGGTTATGCGGAACGTAGGTGAAGGCGTGGTGGTGATCGGCAACGACGGCAACATTATGATGGCCAATCCCGCCGCCGAAAAGCTGTTAGGCATACATGGGCAAGCCATCGTTGGCCAGACGCTAAAAGAATCCCTGAGAGCGGAACATTCGCTGGTCCTTTCCGGCGGAAGCCCGGAATCCATCAAGGAAATCGAGGTGGCCGGCAAAGACGAGGAAACCAGCCGTGTGCTGCGTTCCTCCAATGCCGTCGTCGAAGACCTGGATGGCCGGACCATCGGCATGGTGTCGGTGCTCTCGGACATCACCAAGATGAAGGAAGTGGAGCAGTTGAAATCCGATTTCGTGGCCAACGTGTCCCACGAACTGCGCTCGCCGCTGGCCGCCATCCAGAAAAACCTGGGCATCATCCTGGACCAGACTGCCGGCGCGATCAACGTCAACCAGAAGGAATTCCTGTCGCTGGCGAAGGACAACGTCGAGCGCCTGACCCGGTTGATCAACGACCTGCTGGACCTGTCGAAAATCGAGGCCGGCAAAATGGAGTTGAAAAAGACCAGGACCGATCTAAAAGCATTGGCCCGCAACGCGGTCGCGGCCTTTACCGGCTGGTTCCGCGAAAAGGGCATTACCGCCCGTCTCGACGCACCGAACACGCCGTTGGACTTGGATGTGGATGCCGATAAGATAACGCAGGTGATGAACAACCTGCTCAGCAATGCCCTGAAATTCACCCCGCCCAAAGGTGAAATCCGGATTGCCCTGAACGCGGCCGTCGGTCCAATCGAAGTATCTGTGCCCGATACCGGCATTGGAATTGCCCCCCAAGACATGCAACGGATTTTCAACAAATTTGAGCAAGTCAGCGCCAATCACCCGGTCGGCGCAAACGGCACGGGACTGGGTCTGCCGCTGGCCAAGCAGATTGTGGAAAAGCATGGCGGCTGTATGCGGGTCACGAGTGAAATCGGCAAAGGCAGCACGTTTAGCTTTACCCTGCCTCGATAACATAATGGCATAAGGAGGTGCGGTATGGAACCAAAGGGCATTCGGATTTTATTGGTTGACGACGAAGATGGATTTCGACGTCCGATGGAATTCTGGCTGAAGGCCAAGGGCTACCAGGTGATCGGCGTAAATAATGGCGCCGATGCCCTGGCCCAGATCGAGCGAGAGCGGCCCACGATCGTTTGTTTAGACATGAAGATGCCCGGCATGAACGGCATCGAAACCCTGGCAAAAATTCGGGAAAAGGACAAAACGCTCCCGGTGATTATGATCACGGCGTTCGGCACACCGCACGACATGAAGGCCGCCGAGGCCCTGGGCGTTTCCGGATTTTTCCAAAAAGAC
>JBDRSI010000025.1:0-5694 GCA_043825055.1 Verrucomicrobiota bacterium | reverse complement strand
AACTTCATTCACTACATGCTGACCGAATACCCGGACATACAGATCGTCAATTTCGACGCGCTGACCTATGCCGGCAACCTGGAGAACTTGGGCCCGGTCGAGCGGAACCCGCGCTACACGTTTATCAAGGGCGACATAACCGTGGAGGCGGACGTTGCGGCGGTGTTCCAAGCGCACGCCATGGACGCCGTGGTGCATTTCGCGGCCGAGAGCCACGTAGACCGCAGCCTGCATTTGGGGCCGGAGGCCTTCATTCGCACCAACATTCTCGGTACCCAGCGCCTGCTGGACGCCGCTCGCGCTCATCGCGTTCGGCGATTTGTGCATGTTTCGACGGACGAGGTGTATGGAAGCCTGGAGTCGGAAGGCCGGTTCATGGAAACGTCGCCCATCCAGCCGAACAATCCCTACGCGGCCACCAAGGCGGGCTCCGACTTTATGGTGCGCGCCGCGCACCGTTCACACGGCCTGGACGCCGTAATTACACGCTGTTCCAATAATTTCGGGCCTTACCAATTCCCCGAAAAGCTGATTCCGCTGATGATCGCCAACGCCTTGGAAAACAAGCCCCTGCCGGTTTATGGCGATGGCCGGCAGGTGCGCGACTGGATTTACGTACGCGACCATTGCCGGGGTATTGATTGCGTCTTGCGCCAGGGCAAGACCGGCGAAGTTTATAATATCGGCGGCATGCACGACGTCGCCAATTTGGAGGTCGTCCGCCTGATCCTCAAGCTGCTGAACAAACCGGAATCGCTGATCCAGCACGTCACGGATCGCCCCGGCCACGACCGGCGCTATGCCATCGATTCCACCAAGATCGAAACTGAATTAGGCTGGCGCCGGCAGTTCGATTTCGAGACGGCGCTCAAGGCCACCGTGGACTGGTACCTGCAAAATCGCGCCTGGTGGAAACGCATCCGCAGCGGCGAATACCAGAAGTATTACGCCACGTTGTACGCCAACCGGTGAGAACCTTAAAATATGCCCCACGGCGAGGCGGCTTTTACTGTAGTCGGGGTCGGTGACCCCGGACAACCCGGAATCCGTGTCCCGCGAAACGCGGGATAAAATCAACGCTTGCCCCGCTTCCAGCGGGGATCACGGCTACAACTTTGAAGATGATACTATTCTGGATGCCGGATGCCAAGGTGCTGGCGCCCAAAAGTCTTCACAACCGGATCATCGAGAAACTTAGGAATGGACTGCGGGTTCAGGAATAACAACGACAGTGTTATTCGAACAGGCGAAAAGAATTACAATGGCAGGCTAATCGTTTCCTCAAAATGGTTTGCCCATGCCCACGCTTCCCCGTAAATCGGCGTTGATACCGGCGAGGAGGTTCCACGGTTCTTTTCCCTCGAGCCTGGCATCGTATTGGAACCGCTGTAAATGAATAATTATAACCACCGGCGGAATCAAACATGAAAGAAGAACTGGAAATGTACCCTGAAACTTATTACAAGATGTCATTCGGCCGCACAGCGCAAACGGAATTTCACGACGGCATTCTCTGGTCGGCCGTGCAGATTGAACGTTCAAAAAAGAACTCCATTGCCGTATACCGGAGAGACAAGAGTAAAACGGAATGGAAGGTAATCGATCCCGACGGCAATCCCTGCCATCCAGCCATGGCGATGGACGGAAACCGGCTCATCATTGTCTGGAATGAGGTCTCCAATCGAAAATGGTCCATCCGCTATGCTGTCATCGACACCCAGACATTCACCATATATGACGTGCAGACCGTCTACCGCTCGCCGGTCATATGCTTGTGGCCCACTGTTGTCGCCAGCGGCGGCGAGTTGCATTTCGCGTTTGCCGAAAGAGACGGGCAGCGTATTTCCATAAGCATTGCAACGGGAAAAGATGAAAGATTTTCTATTTTCAAGAATGTATCGGGCAAACGATTTGATGCCTTTCGCCCGGCCATCGCAGCCAGCGGCAGTGAGCTTTATCTGGCCTATGATTACTACCGCAAGGGCCGCTATGAAATCGCTTTTGGCACCTTCTTCCGCCAGGCATTTAAACTGCAGAAGACCTTCGGGCGGCCGCACGAACGCTTTCTGACGCCGAAATTGTATGCAAATGGCGCGGATGTGTACCTGCTCGGTGTGGCGCTGCAGGAGGTCAGTGATGACAGGGGGATATTCGATCACCAGGCATGGGCATTTGCCGCCCGGCTTTCCGGCGGGAAAATCAGTTTCCTCTGCGACAAGGCGAACAGGGAAAACCCACTCTGCGCAGCGAATCTGCGCGAAGGCCTGCTGGCCAGCAAGGCGTACATGGGCTACCACGGTCTGCGGCGCAATCCCATGCTGTCGTTCTCAGAAAATAACGAGGTACGGTTGTTCTGGGAGGTCATGATAGAAAATGAACGAAACTGCCAGAAAGGGCACTTGGCCATGCGCAGACTGGGCACCGGCGGTAAGTGGGAAGAATGCTTCTTGGTATTTTCCGGAGGGAATGCGTTTTCAGTTCCCCGGCAATTTGCGAATAGCGAGGTGCCGGTCGCCTACCTGGATCACGATAAGGAAGAAATGGAGTTATTGCAGACCTCTTTCACTCCGCTGGCACAGGCAAAACCCTACCAGATCGATCCTGTACGCTGGGAACGCTGGCATAAGAGCGGTCCGGCACTGATAAAAAAGGATCGGAAGAAAATAAGCGTACACGGAAATGAGTACCGTCTCTACTGGGCTGATACCCACTGTCACGGCATCTGGTCGCCGGATGCCGAAGGTGAAGTGGATGAACTTATCAACTATGCCCGCGATTTCTCCGGCCTGGATGCGGCCTGCATCACGGATAATGATTTTTATCCATTCAAGTCGCTCACTGTTCCCGAGTGGAACGCGCATGAAAGGTTGGCCGAACATTTCACCGTGCCCGGCAAATTCACTGTTTTCCCCGGTTATGAATACACGTTTCACCGCCGAAATATTCCCCAGAAATTCAACCACCGGATCATTTTTTATCCAAAAACAGGCGGCGAAATTTACCGTAGGATCGATCCAGAGTCAAACAGCGATTCAAAGCTGCTGGCCATCCTGGAAAAAACCGACGCCATTGTCTATCCTCACCATGTAACCTACGAAATTACCAACCGGAATACAGACCGTAATGTCGAAATTATCTCCTCCTGGCGGGTGTACATGGCCGAATCTGATTTCACCAAGAAACAGCTACAGTCCGGACAGCGCTTCGGGTTTATCGGCTCGGGCGACTGCCACCGCGCCGCCCCGGGCATGGGCGGCGCCTGGACCGGCATTTATGCCACCGGCCTGGATGCCCAGTCGCTGGCCGAGGCCTACCGCAAACGAAGGCTCATTGCCACCCAGGGATTTCCCATCTTCGTGGATTTCCGCGCCGGGGGCGGATTCATAGGTGAAGAGATCGAAACAAACGAGCATCCGCAAATCAAAGCCAGTATCCGGGCCCATAAAAACATTGAGTATATTAAAATATTTTGCGACGGGGAGCCGTTGTACCGGGTAGCCCCGCGTTCACGAAAATGCAGCTTCACCCATATCGATAAAAGCGCCGGCAAGGGCAAGCACTTCTATTATCTCGAGATAAAACTTGAAGGCGACCCGTCTTTCAACATGGATCCGGCCAAAAATTCCTGCGCCCGCTTCGATCCCTTCACAGGGCCTTATCCACACAACCTCGCCCGGGCCCGGGGCGTATTCGCTTGGACAAGCCCCGTATGGGTCAAATACATTTAACCGGAAGACGCCATGACTAACTTTATATGTTCCGTCACTGTTGTCCGGTTGTTTAATTCGAGTTCGTTTTTAATAGGCTGACAATGAGCCGGGGGCAGCCCTGAATGCGCTAAGTTAAGATGACTTGTTGGGCGTTTGGTTGCAGTTTTGCCTTTGTGCGGGAGTGCTTTAAAAATGCGTCTGGGTTTGGTGAGCAAAGGGTAAGATTTGGGCCGCTTTGTGACGGCGCGAGGTTCGGAACGCTCTGGGTGCAGAGAGTGTGTGTCGGCGGCGAGGATTTCCAGTAAGCGTGAATGTTAGAGGACACGCGACCGTTTTGAGGTGGTTTGGAGCATGACAGGGGTGAAGGATCAGAGGGAGTCGATGGCCCCTTTGAAGCTGATGCTCTGGCATGGCAGCACATGCGTGATGGCCGCCCCGGCCACGACCGGCGCTATGCCATCGATTCCACCAAGATCGAAACTGAATTAGGCTGGCGCCGGCAGTTCGATTTCGAGACGGCGCTCAAGGCCACCGTGGACTGGTACCTGCAAAATCGCGCATGGTGGGAGTGCATCCGCAGCGGCGAGTATCAGAAATACTATGCCGCGATGTACGGCAACCGATGAACGAATAGATGATTCGTCACAAGGCGCCAAATGAACGCCTGATAAGACAATTCGTATTCACAGATTACGCAGATGACACAGATTATTTTGATTAATAATGGATAGGGGCTTTATTTTGAATCGGCGTTAAAGCCGGATGAAGCATGAAATAGACCGTAGTCCCTTTGTCCGCCTCTGCCTCAATCCAGACCCGACCGCTATGCCGGCGAATAATCCGATGAACGATGGCCAGCCCAATGCCGGAACCTTCGTACTCGTTAGCGGAATGCAGGCGCTGAAACGCCGTAAATAGTTTGTTGACATACTGCATATCAAAGCCCACTCCATTGTCCTTGACAAAGTAGACAAGTTCCCCTTTTTGTTTCTGACACCCGACTTGAATAATCGCGGTTTCTCTTTTACGCGTGAACTTGAGGGCATTGGAGATCAGGTTGAAATAGACCTGTTTCAATAGGGAGGGATCGGCCTGACAGACAGGTAATGTCCCTATTATAAATTTGATGCATCGCCCGATCTGTTTGACCTGCAGATCCTTCAAGACATCGCGCACAATGTTGATAGGCGCCACAGTCTGGGTTTTCAACGGCTGACGGCTGAGCCGTGAAAAGGCCAACAGATCATTAATCAAGCCGCCCATTTGCCGGGTATTTTTGTTCATTACCTCAAGATAATTTTTGGCCTCGACTGGCAAACTTTTCGTATATTCTTCCAGCATAATCTCGGAGTAGCCGTTAATAACCCGGAGGGGAGCCAGGAGATCATGCGACACCGAGTATGCAAAGGCTTCCAACTCGCGATTGGCATTTTCGAGTTCCGTCGTCCGCTCCCGAACGCGCTGTTCTATGGTTTCCTTCCCTTGAACAAGTTGTTCCTCTGTCTGTTTGCGTGCTACGACATCTTCCATGATGGCCACCTGGTTTCCCTCCTTGCATTTCTTTAGGACAATTACGGTGCTTGTCATTACGACTTTTCTTTGGCCAGTCGTTTATTGTCGATGTTGCTTAGCATGTGTTTATCAGGCTCATAGTCAGGAAGTCTGGCCTCGATGGATAGACGGATCAGGTCGGAGGACGTCATGTCGTTCAGCCGGGCCAGCCGTTTCACCATGGCCGATAAATCGCATGGAATCCAAACGATCTTTGAACAGCGCTTAGTCCTAGTCATGTTCTACATTGTAGAGCATTGTATATTGGATGTCAACGGGTTTGTTAATATTTTGTAATAGTTTAGCGGCTTGAAGCGGGAGCGGGCAGGAGGACGGCGGCTGCGGCAGCGGGCTTGGTAAGGAGCAGATGCAGGAAGGTTAAGGGATTGAGGTTCAGCTGGCGTGCGGTTTGAATAAGGCTCATCAACACTTC
>JBDRSI010000024.1:0-3129 GCA_043825055.1 Verrucomicrobiota bacterium | reverse complement strand
CAGGATGGAATTCATGCAGACCGTCTTGCCCGACCCCGTGGCGCCGGCAATCAGCAGGTGCGGCATGGCCGCCAAGTCGGCCACCAGGTCATTACCGGCCACATCCTTGCCCATAACCAACGGGATGGCGCACCGCAGCATGGCGGCGGCCCACGTCTTGCCTTCCAGGATTTCGCGCAGATACACCTTGGTGGCGCTCGAATTCGGCACCTCGATACCAACCACGCCTTTACCCGGAATTGGCGCCTGCACCCGCACGCTGGTGGCTTTCAAGGTCAAGGCCAGGTTGTTGCTGAGCTGGGCAATCCGTTCCACGCGCACGCCGGCCGCCGGCTTTAGTTCGTATTGGGTAACGACCGGACCTTGCTCATAATTGACCACTTCGCATTCAACGCCAAAGTCAGCCAGCGTTTCCTGAAGAATTTTAGCGGTCGTCTGGAAATCGCTTTCGATATTCCGGTCCCCAGACAAAGGAATTGGTTTCAGGAGGCTGAGCGGCGGCAATTCATAATGATCAGTTTGCGGCAGGTTTGGCTTGGGTGGTTTTGCCATCCGGCCCGCGGCTTTTCCCGGGGCGCTGACCCGTAACACGTTCTTCGCGCCAGGCGGCTCAGTGTCCGTCGGGGTAATTACCGGGGGCGACGTCGGTATGGTGGCGGACGCCACCGATTCATCAGGAAAGTCTTTGGTCTGGCACTGTCCTTTGCGCATAGCCTTTTCCTTGAGAGCAATTTGGCGGGCAAGGTCGCGCTCCTCGCGGGCAATGATTTCAAGCCGATCGCGGCGGGCCGTCATGACCGTCACCACAGTGGAGCGCAGACTGCGGAACTGCTCCGCCAGGATGCGGCCGAACGCGGTCATGCGCTGAAAGCCCACACACTGGGTCAGTCCAACCACCAGTAATCCGATCAACAGGATCGTGGCGCCGGCCTGGCCCAACCACCCGGCCAGCCACCGGTCGGCAATCAGCCAGCCCACGACGCCGCCGGTGACACCCGTAATATTCAACCTGGTATCCAGCCGGCCCCACCCCGACGGGTGCAAGGCCAGCAGACCGCTCAGGGCCAGCAGAAACACGACAATCCACAGCAGGCGCAATCCAATCCGCTCGGCCGGCTGAAACAGGAGCAGAAGTCCGATCAAGATACAGCCCAGCGGCGTCAACCAGGCGCCGTTGCCGAACATCATGAGAACCAGAAAACTGAACCAGGCTCCGACCGGCCCGATAAAATTAAGGGGCGGGTCATTGGGCGGCGCCTGGAGGATGGAAATATCCCCCGTGTCATAGGATACCAGCGCCAGGACCATTAACGCGCCCAGGGTTAACACCCCGATTCCCGCCAGCTCACGAATCCCCGCCCGCCGTTCTTGACTTACTTCTGCCATGCGTAAGACTCCAATCTGTTCACGGCAACATCACGGCTTGGACACTACGACCCGCACGGTATGTGGCTCAACGGCCGCCGACACGGCCTTCCCCAACGGCAAAAAAACCTGCACGGGGAGATCATAGGTTAACGACGGATCCAGTTCCAGGCATTCCACAAACGCTTTCGGCATCAAGGCCTGCAAATCTGCCAGCGTTTCCGGCGAACCGGTAAGCACCACCCGCACCCGGGGCGGCAGGACCTCAACTCTCCACAGCGCCTGTGGCTTGACGATAACAGAAACCGGCACGTTGTCCCATTCCACGGTTTCCGTCCGCTCGGAAATTATCACGTTGACCTGCACTTCCGACGGCTCGATGACAGGCGTCCAGGTGTCGCTGGGCATCAGTACGCGGCATCGCTTCGTAAAACCCTCGACGCGCCCTTCCACGTCAACGGATTCGGTATACACCCATTCCGTTTGCTGCAACTGCTGGGCCGGTCCCCGCAGGGTCACAATGGCCGGCTCACAGATCAAGGCCTCCACCTCGCCGGAGAAGGGTTTGCCGACCGCACGGCTTTGCACGGGCACTTTTTTCTCTTGCTCGCGGTCAAGGCTCACCTGCACCCGGGATGGTTCCACACTGATCGGACGCACATTGCGTGGAGCTTTAATCGCGGAAAGCGTCACAACGATTTCGCCGGATCCGACGATGGAATTCGTACGCAGATCCACGATCGCCTTGATCTGTTTCGGATCCATCTGCCTAATGTCATCCTGTGACCCCTTGAACGTCACCCGGACGGTATGTTCCGACTGGTGCAAAACGGCCCAGCCCTGCTCCACGCGAATTTCCAAAGGGATATCCGGCAGGACAACCTCAAAGCTGATGGTTTCTTGAATCGCCAGCCAGGAGACGACCGCCGCCAGCAGGGCTAGAATTTTAATACCCGGATTGTGTAATAAAAATGCTTTCATACCGTCCTCACCCACGCTTGTCACCCCACCATAGCCGATGCCGAACCCAGAGCAACACCTGGTGCGCATGGCGCTTGAGGCGCGCCCCCCGATAGTCTGTTTTGTGCGCGCGTAACAACAGGCCGGACAGGAAACGGCGCAAGTGATTTTCATCCAGGTTTTGAATCAAGCGCCCATCGTGGCTAACGGAAATCATGCCGGTTTCTTCCGAAACCACGATCACCACGGCATCGGTCTCGTCGCTCAACCCCACCGCCGCCCGATGACGCGTGCCAAGAGCTTTGCCTAACTTATCCTGTTCGGACAAAGGGAACATGCACCGCGCGGCCACTATCCGGTTCCCGGCAATGATTACGCCCCCGTCGTGGAGGGGCGCATGGGGCGAAAAAATGCCCGCCAGCAGTTCGGGCGTCACGGCGCTATCCAGCTTGATGCCGGTTTCCTGGACCGGGCGCGTGCCGATGGCTTGCTCGATGGCAATCAGGGCCCCGATCTTGCGGAGTGCCAAATAACCCGTCGCCTGGACAATCTGGTCTACCAGGGTTTCATTGCTGAACGCGTTGCCGAATAGATGCTGTTTGCCAAGTTCGGCCAGCGCTCGACGGATTTCCGGCTGAAAAATAATCAGCACCGCTATTGCCAGATAGACCGAAAAGCGGCCCAACAGCCAGTTCAAGGCGTCCAGGTGAATCAAGCGGGTCAACACGATGAGCCCGATGAACAGCAGGACCAAGCCTGTCAGCACCGGTGCGCCGCGTGTGCCCTTGAGAAAAAAGAACAGGT
>JBDRSI010000023.1:0-4902 GCA_043825055.1 Verrucomicrobiota bacterium | reverse complement strand
GCCGGATCATCCTGCTGGATGAGGTCTTTAATGCGTTGCACAGGCAGTTCATCCATAGCCGGGAATCCATCCTTCTCTTATAACGACGGAAAAACACGCTGAAATTGTCTAAATATTTTGCGTTTCTATGCTACAGCTTTTGCGATCATGACTAGGATTAGAAATTGGCAATCATCGCCAGAATCGGCCCGTCATTAACAAAATCGCTGGACTGCGCCAATCCCACATATCCCCGATAACTGCTCCAGGGATAGGCCCTAAGCTCCGATAGTCGGCGTTCCAATGGCTGGCCCGTCATGGGGGTACTAGATTCAGGTGGATATATCAGTTGAGCGTGAGCAGGTATTCGTTGCCTTCGACTGGCTTGGCCCAAAAGCGTCCTTGCATCAGGTGCCCCGCCCGCTTGTGCCGGAGGTTATAATAGACCGTGTACGCCGTCTGCAGTTTATGCATGAACGCCGATAGATTCGCCCGCGGCGTCTCAATCAGAAGGTGGGTGTGGTATGTGAAGTTCCGGATTATGTGAAGTTGAGTCTGTCTCCAGCACACTTTCCTCGGATGTACGGCGTTTTCACGGTCGGTTACTTCACATAATTCCGGGGTGAGCGCTAAGCCGATTCAGTGGCAAAGAGGCAACCGTTCTAAGACAGTGTCAGTGTCGCTTGACTTCAATTCGCCAACCACGGATCGAATGACGGACTCTGTAATAAAGCCGGAACGCAACATGCCGCGGACGAAACCGATATCCTTCTCACGTCCGGCTATAATCTTACTGACTGCCAGATCCGCAGGGGCCAGACACCATCCGAGCGTCTCACCCGCTTCCACGCGCACTAATCGTGTTTTCCATTTTGCAGGTAACACGGCAGTTTCCGGCCCGATTCCATGGGCGTAATACCCAAAGGTTTCATGGAAAGGCGAAAGCTCGCCAATGCATCCATCAATCATATCCGCTTTTTCGGGAGCATCCATGGGATAGACATCTGCCTCCATGGATGTCAGCATGTCCGCGGGCGCATTCGGAAAGGATCCCAGAATGGCCTGGCTCCCAATGACCACCAGATCGCGGCTGCTCGTGAGACTGCCGCCGGCTCGTAAAACATGTTCAAGCTGTTTTCGATTCATGGATAAAACGCCGGTAGATATCCCATCGCGTTTTTGGGGAGAGAATGCCGCAAAACGGACTGCTTTGCCGCAGACGTTGCCCCTCTTCGTGTTCATTCAGTAAAACCGCGCGCACCTGGTCCCATTCCTGGTTCAGGATAACCAGCCATTCAGCCAGGGCTGGCGCTGGGGTATCACGAAACCAGCGCGCGCATGTTTCCCGTGCTTTCTGCAGTCCCCGCCGTTCCGGATCCCGGTCAATCTCGACCGCGACCGCGCGGGCCAAGGCCAAACTGCGTTGATCAATCTCTTCATGCATTTTCATACATTTGCACTATAGCAGAACACCGTTTTGTGTCTATTTAAATAAGCTGCAAATTCTTGTGTGCTTGCTTACACGATCCGGGTGATCCGTTGAATCTCGTGATCGGTGAAAATATCTTTCTTGTCCACGCTGCGCGTGGAGAATTCCGATACCACCGCGCCCTGCGCTCCGGCCTGAAACCAATGCAGGGTGTCCGGCGCCAGCGTGTACTGCGCGCCGCTCTTCAGCACAATTTCGCGCCATACCGTATAGGACGATGCCTTGCCCTTTGGCGGTCGTGCCTGTCCGTGTCCGGTTTTAGGACCCGGCACATAGAGATAAATCGTCCCCCAGCGACAGCGAAATGTCTCTTCTTTGCCGGGATTGTTCCGGCCCAGTTGCGGATGCCGGTGTTCCGGGCAAGTTTGGCGAGGAAGCAACGCCAATTCTTTGGCGCAACATCGGTCGGTATTCACATAGACCAGTATCGCCAGCCCCGTTTGCTTATAGGCGCCAAGCCCAAAGTCGGCCACCTCAATTGAACCGGCTTCCTTCTTGGTGATCACGATTCCCGCCTTGTTGAACAAGGTCTGCGCCAGTTTCCGGTTCTTCTTGATCTCTTTTCTGGTCATCATTGTCGGCATTCCTCCCTGTATCTATTTGCTTTCAACGGGTGTTGGGGCAATGCTTTTCCAGACACGCAGGCCTCGGCGGGAAAGGTAAACGGGCAGTGTCAAGTAGCCTTTTTGATCAAGCACCTTCTGCATTTCCCGCTTTTTCGACATGTCCCCATCCGTCAAAATGGCTATGGAACCACCGTCGCCTCCGGCCCCGTTGACTTTACAGCCCAGCGCCTGATAATTGCCCGCCACGGAAATAATGTCCTCAAACGCGTCACAAACAAGGTTCTTGTGCAGTGAGCGTTGCACAACGGTGTTCTCATTGAAGATTCTGCCCAGCTCAATAAAATTCCCGGCCTGGAGCGCAGGCTTGGTCTGATGGGCCAATTGCCGCAGTCGTTCGATGCGCTGGTCTTTATGGGGCGTAGCGCCCAGCCCGGCAATGACCATCTTGTGGATTTCGGACGATTGGTGGGGCTTGCCTATATAGGTCAGAACCAGGCGGTGTTCAAGCTCCCACCAGATAGCGTCGGTAATCGCTACCGGGGAAATCGTTGCTTCGGGAAAATCACTTATTTCAATGAGGTTGATTCCACCATACGCGCTGGCGAGCTGATCCTGAACACCGCACTCCAGTCCCAGTTCTTTCGTCTCAATGGAATGGGCCAGGGCGGCTATTTTCTGCGGCGCCAGTTTTTTCCCCGTAAGAGCGTCCAGCGCGCCAATCAGGGCCACGGAAACGGCGGCGGAAGTGCCCATCGAGGCGCCGGGCGGGGCATAGGAAAAAACATTAATTCTCAAGGCAAGATCCTGTGGGAGTGCCATGCACTTAATCGCCGCCTCGATCAATGGATGCTTGTCATAAACGATATTATCAGGGTCCAACGTGTAGGATGTGCCGTAATTCTCGGTCGAAACAATTAATCGGCCATCTGACTCGCCGGGTGCCATCGGATGGACCTGGACTTCGACATAAGGATAAATGGCGACATTGAATACCGCCCCGTATTTCGAAAAATGGGTGTCGGTCCAGCCGCCAACATCGCAGATGCGTGTCGGTGCCACGGCATTGATAACAAATGGATGCATGCTTTCTTCCAATCCTATGTGATTTATATGCAAAAGCAAGACGTTATTAATTTAAGGGTGATTGAATCCATTTGAATTGGGCCAATGCCACGATCAACAATGTGTAGAGGAGCGAAATCAGGAAGAAGCGCCTTAGCGAAATTCTTTGCTCCGTTTGACGAAGCAGTTTGCGGGCGCTTACGTGCATGCCGAGCAGGCCGATCAGGTTTGTAGCCCAATACGTTCCGACAAAAGCAAACAGGAATAATCGCTGATCAAGAATCGCCGCCAGTTGAGCGGCCAGGTACGCTATGGGTAAATTGACCACGGCGTCGTTCCACCAGCTGATCGGTGACAGCGTAAAGCTTATAGCGAACAAGCTTCCCCATGCCAGGCGCCGCAAATTATCGTTTATCCGTGTCATGTGCTGTGCCCGCCTGCCTGGGTGGCTGCCTTGCCTGGCGCGCCGGTGCGCGCGGGCGGCTTACGTCGTCACGGCCCCCGCCAGCTTGATGCCGAGCGCTTTCAAGTCGGCGGCCTCCTTCCCATCGGGATGGCCTTTGACCAGCACCGCGTTGGCGGCTTTACTGAGCTTGAACGACTGGGCCAATGATTCGATGCTCTGAATGGCTTTTCCGCCGCCGCCATGGGTTAGAAAGGCGGCATAAGGTTTGCCTGCGACCTGGTTCTGCGTCGGATAAAATGCGCGATCAAGGAAATCCTTGAGTCCGCCGCCCATGTAACTGAAAGCGTCGTAGGAACCCAAGGCCACTGCCTGGCAATTCAACAGGTCGGCCGGCTGTGCTTCGAAGCCGTTTTTGACCAGCACGGTGGCCCCGGTGGATCGGGCGCCTTCCGCCACCGCTTCGGCCGCCGCCTTCGTGTTGCCCGACAGACTGCAATAGACCACCAATATTTTTGACATGTCGCTGCTGCTTTCGCAAAGATGCGGGTACTTATTGTTATCCGGCCCGTCTGCAACGCTGCCTGCCCACATCGCTGCGCGAAGTGCTGCGGGCGGGTAGCACTGCGGGCAGGCAATTCAAACCGGGACAAGCATACCGCCAATATCCAGCCGACGCAAGCCGGCCGTGCCTGACCTCTAAGCGGCTTGGATTATTCGTATCGCAGGGCGTCAATGGGATTCAAGCGGGCGGCCTTGGTCGCGGGCCAAAGGCCAAAGACCACGCCAACAAGACAAGAGAAGCCTACTGCCAGCACAATGGAAGACGGCGTTACCAGGACGGGCCAGTCGGCCAGGATGGCGAACACAGTGCTGATGAGCCAGCCTATGAATATCCCGACTACACCACCGGTAACGCTGATTACGAGTGCCTCGGTCAGAAACTGGGCGAGAATATCCCGTTGACGGGCTCCAACCGCCTTGCGGATGCCGATCTCACGAGTCCGCTCCGTGACGGACACCAGCATGATATTCATAATTCCGATGCCGCCGACGAGCAGCGAAATGGACGCGATGGCTGTCATCAGCCATGTCATATTTCGGGTGATTTCGTTCATGGCAGTCTGGATTTCCGCCATACTGCTGATTTGGAAGGAGTTGGTTTGCGAGGGCGGCAGGTGATGCGTCCGGATTACCAGATCATGGATTTGCTTTTGGGTAACCGGCATTTCGGTGGCCGAATTTACTTCAATATCCACACTGTCAAGGTGCTCTTTGCCGAGCAGGCGGAACATGGCGGTCGTCAGCGGAATGACCGCGAGATCGTCCCGATCATCCCAGCCCGTGGTGCCCTTTTCGGGTAATATGCCGACTACCTGAAAATTAACTTTGTTGATTTTGAC